>JAIROC010000326.1 GCA_031257735.1 Bacteroidales bacterium
GCAATGATTACCTTAAACAATGAACAATGAACAATGAATAATGGAAATACAAGACGATTGTAAAAAATTGTTCAATCATTTTAGAGGATTTATTTTGATATTTCTTTATATCAAACTCGGATTTGTTTAAGGGAAGATACTTTCTGAAACATCATTAAAAAAGATTTATCTGTATTTGAAAAAAATCAAGAAAAAAATTATATCTTTGCTTTGTAACAATATAGATGAGATTGTATGAATAAAGAATTACAGGACAAAGAATTTAAACAAATACTATCCTATTACAAGGAAATCCAAAATAAACTGCAAGGCAGAGCAAATCGAGAACAAAAAGTAATAGTACGAAAAGCTTTTAATTTAGCTTTCAATGCACATAAAACCATGCGACGTCGCAGTGGAGAACCCTATATTATTCACCCTTTACAGGTGGCAATTATTGTTTTGGAACAAATGAACTTAGGGGCGACTTCGGTGGTTTGCGCCCTGTTACATGATACGGTTGAAGATACAGACTATACCCTGAAAGATATTGATACTATGTTCGGAACAGAAGTCGCCGCTATTATCGACGGGCTTACTAAAATTGAAGATGTTTCCGATACATATATTTCTTTGCAGTTTGAAAACTTCAAGAAAATACTGCTTTATATGAGTAAAGACCCCCGCGTTATACTGATAAAATTGGCAGACAGACTGCATAATATGCGAACATTGACTTTTATGCCGCTGGAAAAACAACAAAAGATTGCTTCGGAAACATTATACTTATATGCACCCCTTGCTCATCGATTAGGATTTTATAATATAAAAAGTGAACTGGAAGATTTATCCATGAAATATCAAGACCCCGGTAGCTATAATTTTATTGAGAATAAAATCAAATCAACCGAAGAAAGTAGAGAATTATTTATCTCCCATTTCATACAGCCTATCAAAGAAGCATTGGTGTCAAAAGGAATAAAGTTTGAAATAGTCGGTCGAACAAAATCTATTTATTCCATCTGGCAAAAAATGACAAAAAAACAAGTCCCGTTTGAAGAAGTCTATGATTTATTTGCCATTCGTATCATTATAGATGTAGATGTAGAACATCAAAAATCAGCGTGTTGGTCGGTTTATTCTGTGGTAACCGATATTTATAAACCTAATAAAGACCGTTTACGGGATTGGATTTCCACCCCCAAAGGAAATGGGTATCAGTCTTTACATACAACCGTGATGAGTAGAACAGGAAAATGGGTAGAAGTTCAAATTCGTTCCAAACAAATGGATGCCATCGCCGAAAATGGATTTGCTGCACATTGGATTTATAAACAGAAAGAAAGCTATATATCCGACGATAACAGCGCCCAAGAAACTGTCGAAGATAATCAACAAACGTATGAGCAAAATATTGAAACATGGTTATTCAATATAAAAGAAATTCTGCAAGGAAAAGAATCCGATCAGGGTGAAATGATTGCCCGTGTAAAAATGAACCTTTACTCGAAAGAAATATACGTTTTCACCCCGAAAGGGGATGAACATACCATGCCAGAATATGCTACCGTACTTGATTTTGCTTACGAAATAGACGACAAATTAGGTAATTATTGTATCGGGGCAAAAGTAAATAATAAATTAGTCCCGCCTTCCCACGTCCTAAGAACAGGCGATCAAATCGAAGTGATTACCTCACAAAAACAAAAAGTACATGAAGAATGGTTAAGTTTTGCCGTTACCTCAAAAGCAAAAGATAATATTTCCAATGCCTTAGAACGACAACGTCAATTGAAAATAAATCAGGGAAAAGCAAAACTGAAAGAATATTTGAAAAAATATAATGTTGAACCTGACACAGCAAACAGAGATAAACTAATGAATTTTACCCAAATCAACAAACAGGAAGATTTGTATTTGGCAATTTACAACGGAAGAATTACAGAGGCAGCCATAAAAAAATGTTTTTCTCCCGTAGGCTTGGCATATCGAACCCTTAAACCTCTTAGACCTGTCGTGAAATGGTTTAGAGGTTTCTTTAAACTGTTTACGGTAAATAACGCTATTCATCGCAAGTTAAATCACAATCCCAAAACTGTTTTGTTAGGGGAAAACGTTCTCGAAATAAAACAAACAATTGCTACCTGTTGTAATCCTGTTGCGGGAGATGCCGTTATCGCATTCAGTTTGTCCGATAATGAAATAGAAGTTCATCGGGTTAATTGTTCGGAAGCCATACAACTTTCTGCCCGTTATGGAGATAGAATTGTTAAAGCCAAATGGAGAGTCGATGAAGAAAATGCGGAATTTCTGGCAGGTATCTCAATTAAAGGTTTTGATAATAAAGGTTTGGTCAGTAATATTACGGGTATTATTTATAAAGATTTTGAAGTCAATTGTCGATCTGTTCGAGTGGAAACAAGTGAAGGCTTATTCGAGGGAACTATTATGTTATACATTCAAAATGTAGAACATCTGAATAAATTGATAGCGCGTCTTAAACTTATCTCCGGAATTGAAAAAGTAGAACGTATAAACTCTTATTATGAAGAACAACGAAAAAAGAAAAAGTAGATTTTTGATAATAATATTGGTCTTGGTTTTAGGCATTACGGGATGTAACATAAAACAAAAAAACAAAAAAACAGTTCCAGAGGAAGAAACAAAGAAAGAACATGTTTCTAAGGCAAAGCCAATGAAACCTCAAATAAATATCTTAAACTATCAATGGCTAAGCTATCGGATGAATTTTTCTGTTTTGGATTATGCCTCAAAAAAAGAAACGATAAATCTTTCCGCATTTTTTGTTAATCGGAAGGACAGTATTATTTATATGACCGTTGGCAAATTGGGGTATGAGGGCATGCGTGTTGTGATAACGCCAGATACCGTGAAATATGTCAATCATCTAAATCAGACCTATTATTGTGGAGATTATTCTTTCATCAGTAAACTGCTTGGTTTCAAAGCAAACTTCTATTTATTACAGGCAATCTTTACGGGAGAAGATATTCCCGGACTTGAACCCAACATGTTTCTGACAAAAACGCAGGATACCAATATTTACCGTTCTCCTTTACGGAGAAATAAGGAAATGGAATTAGCTGTTCTGCAAGAACTGAAAACAGATATAAATCATAAGGTCATCGAAAATAATCTTACAGAACTCCAAACAGGAACATTCGTCAGTGCGCAATATGGAAATTTTATGCTTGTCGATGATATTCAATTGTTTTTTCAACAGGCAACAATGGTCATTCCTTCGGAAAAGATACAGTTGGATTGTAAACTTAAAAGCATAAAGCTGAACGTAGCAGTACCTACGTCCCTAAAAATCCCCGAGAAGTATAAAACTATCACAACAAAATAATTATGTTTTCTCAACAAATAAAGGATAAAGCATTGGAAATAGGTTTTTCCGCTTGCGGGATAACATCTGCAGAAGATTTACCTTCAGAAAGAAAAATCATATTCCGACAATGGTTACAAAATGGGTTTCATGGCGATATGCATTATTTGCAAAGAAATTTGGATAAACGTATGTCGCCTCAATTACTTTTGGAAGGGGTAAAGAGTATCATTGTTGTTTTGCTCAATTACCATAATCCGATGTACCATAAAAAGAAACGATCTGTTTATACGGTTGCCGAGTATGCTTTGGGATGTGATTATCATATTGTGATGAGGGATAAACTGCGTAAATTGTCTGATTTTATTCAGGGTTACAGTTCGGAAATTCAGAGCAGAAGTTTTGTAGATACGGCTCCTGTTTTGGAAAAGTATCTTGCCTGTAAAGCGGGGTTAGGAACTCTCGGAAAAAATACGCTTTTACTCACGAAAAAAGGATCTTATTTCTTTATTGGAGAAATATATACGACTGTATCTTTGCGATATGATACTTCTTTTTTGCAGGACTGTTGTTCATTTTGTAAGCAATGTATAAAGGCTTGTCCTGTTCAGGCTTTGGAAACGCCTTACTGTCTGGATACAAATAAATGTTTAGCGTATCATACCATTGAAAATAAAAATAATATTCCCAAAGAAATACAGACAAAAATAGATAAACACATATATGGTTGTGATATTTGTCAGCAGGTTTGTCCGTATAATAAGGAAGCGGAAGTTACCAAAGTAAAAGAATTTTCCATAAAACCTGAATTTCTGCAATGGGATGATTTCGCTTGGGAAAACATGGATAAAGATACTTTTGAAAGAGTATTTGCGGACTCTGCTTTGTACCGTATTGGCTATACAAAATTGATGCAAACGATAGCCCTTGCCTCCAAATAAAATGCATAGCAAAAGAGCGAAAGAAACACCCCATTAAAGCTCCTGTTTTTTTCTTTCCTTATTGCCATAAATTTCTTTCCTTATTGCCGTAAATTTCTTTCCTTATTGCCGTAAATTTCTTTCCTTATTGCCGTAAATTTCTATAAGGATAGCCGTAAATTTCTTTCCTTATAGAAATTTACGGCTATCCTTATAGAAATTTATG
>JAIROC010000408.1 GCA_031257735.1 Bacteroidales bacterium
TTACACAGGGCGTTGCCCTGTGCTATTGATTGCGGGCTTTCAGCCCTTTACCGTTATTCTCTGATTACAATTATACATTGAAGAAATGAATTTATGCGTTTTCGGACAGACACTAGTTATGGGTTATGGGTTGTGGGTTATTTTAGTTTGCGTCAGCCTAATTCATAATTCATAATTCATAATTCATAATTGATATAATTGATTACGGGCTTTCAGCCCTTTACCGTTATTCTCTGATTACAATTATACATTGAAGAAATGAATTTATGCGTTTTCGGACAGACACTATATAGATGAAGAAATGAAAAGACATTTATATCTTACGCTTCTCTTTTCATATTTTCGACAAAGTTATCAATACGTATCATTTCAGCGGGGATGTCGATACGTTGCGTACAATTGGGGTTACACTGTCCACAAGAGGTACAATGAGCTGCTTGTCTAAGTTTCGGGACACTACGGTCGTAACCAAGCAGAAATGCGCGACGTTGACGACGATATTCGGGATCACCTGCTTCTTTGGGCATGTTTCCATCGTTGATGCATCGATTATAATGCGCGAAAATGCCGGGAATATCCAATCCGTATGGACATGGCATACAATACTGACATTCGGTACAGGAAATAAAACCGGATTCAAAGATCATTTTGGCAATCTCTTCTAAGGCTTTACGTTCGACATCGTTCAACGGCTCAAGTGGAGAATAGGAACAAATGTTTTCCTGCAAATGTTCCATATAAGTCATTCCACTCAAAACGGACAACACCTGTTCATGCGAGGCGGCAAAACGAAGCGCCCATTTGGCAGGACTGTCTTCGGGACGGAGTTTTTTCAACTGTTCGATTGCAAAAGTATTAAGACGTGAAAGCCGTCCACCCAAAAGCGGTTCCATAACAACAGACTGAATATTACGTTTTGCAAGTTCGTTGTATAGATATTCGGCGTTAATGTTCCAACCTTCGGCGTTCTTCCAATCGGCAAAGTTAAGCTGTATTTGCACAAAATCCCAACTAATATCTTGAGCAAGTAAATAATCAAACACTTCTACATCGCCATGAAAGGAGAAACCAAGATTACGTATTTGTCCCTCGTCACGCAGACGAAGTAACCATTCAAGCAGTCCACTGTCATAGAAACGACTTTTTAATGCGGGCATTCCGTTGGGTCCTACATTGTGAAGCAGATAATAATCAATATAATCGACCTGCAAGGATTTCAAGGACTGTTTAAACATTTTTACGCCGGCATCGAAAGTCTCTTTTCGCTCTAAACCTACCATACGATGATTTGACATCTTTGTTGCTATAAAAAATCTATCGCGAGGATGACGTTTCAAGGCTATACCTGTAGCTGTTTCCGACATACCTTGTCCGTAAACCGGCGCTGTATCGAAATAATTTACGCCGTGTTCGATAGCATAATCCACTAATTCGTTTACCGATTCCTGATCTATTTCTTCTTTGCCATCATCCGTTTGCTTTGTTTGCCAACGCATACATCCGTATCCGAGTAGCGAAATCTTATCCCCTGTACGGCGTGTTGTGCGATAAGTCATTTTGTCGGTTGGGACTTCATTCGTCGTGGTAGCGTTTGTTTTATTTTCAGTTTCAGGATTGCAGCCGCTCATAGCAGCAATTGACGCAACAGCGCCTGCTCCTAATATTTTCAGGAAATCCCGTCTGTCTATATTGTTGTGATTTTTATCCATATATTATAATTTAATACATTAAACAGTACGATGGGAAAGATGTCCTTCAACAAATATAGCGCTGTACGGACGTGCAGGACAAAGATGTTCGCAAGCGCCGCAACCAATACAGCGTTCCGTATCTATGACCGGTATTTTTGTTGGTTTGGGAGCTTCGTTGGAAGGGCGTTGAGGTTTGTCGGCAGTTTCCTGTTTTGCGAGTTCGGGAATATCTATCATGGTAATGGCAGCTGCAGGACAATGACGGGCGCAGTTATCGCACACGCTTTTATCCGTATAGATGATGCAGCGTTCTTTCGACCATACGGCATGACCTATCTGTGTGGAAGATTTTTCCGCTTTTGTAATATGGTGAATTGCGTCGGTAGGACATACTTCAGCGCATTTCGTACATTCCGGACGACAATAACCTTTTTCAAATGACATGAAAGGTTGCATTGCCGTAATCAAATCTTTGGAGGGACGTAATACTTGATTGGGACAGATTGATACACAGAGCTGGCAACCTGTACAATGTTTTGCAAAATGACGGGCATTTTGCGAACCTGCGGGCAGGATGACTGTTGTTCGTTTCGGCGGTTGTTTATCTATTATTTTTGCCAGACCTCCATCGCCTTTCAATTGTGGCGCTTGTGCCTTTGCCAACGCCCAACCAACAAAACTGATAAAAACAGTAAGGAAACTTCTCCGCGATACGCCTTGTTCCGAATTTGTTTTTGATAAGGATAATCCAAAAGATTTGAAACGATAATCAATAGCATTTTGCTTGCAAACATTGATACAATTTAAACAAACTACGCAACGACTGTAATCAATCTTATTTTCTTTTTCGTTGATGCACGATGCTTTACAGTTTCGGACGCAACTGCGACAAGCATTACATTTGTCCGTATCAATAACGGGTTTGAGAACAGAAAAACGAGAAATGAACCCAAGTATCGTTCCCACCGGACAAATTGTATTGCAATAAGTGCGTCCATTTCTCCATGCCAACACTATCAACGTTGCAAGCGTAGCGACTGCAATACCGAGTATAAGCACACTTTTGAGCCATATTTCTGTAGAATAGAAAGCGTAACTTTCTGTGCGTTCTGCCAAATATGCAAGCACATTATTGCCCCATTGGTAGAAAGGCGCAAACAGATTGGAAGCGATACGTCCATAAGCGCTATAGGGATCAAGCAGGGCAACAAAAGAATGCAGTCCCGCAACAAAAGCGATGACAAACATGCCCAAAACAATGTAGCGTATCCACGAAAGAGCAGGTGAGTAGGAAAAACGGTGTTTTTTTCTTTTGGCAGCTATCCGCGAAATAATGTCCTGCAATATGCCAAGCGGACATATCGCCGAACAATAGATACGTCCAAAAATAAACGTCAGGACGACAAGAAACAGAATAATACCCACATTCAGCATCAACAATGCGGGGATAAACTGTATTATTGTTATCCAACTCAAGTATTTGTGGACGCTTCCTGTAAAGTCAAGGAACAATGCCGTAACCGTCAAAAAGCATACGACAGCTAAAATCTGTCTAATTTTGCTCGGTTTCATTTTATCATTATTTGATAATTTCCAATTCCTGCAACCACTTTTGTATTTCCGGTTTTGCTGTTGTTGCGGAACTTCCGCTGATTGCAAAACCATTCTTTATTTCAGCATCAGGACAAAGTTTGGCAATATCTTTAAAAAGATTAGCTTTTCCACCTCCTCCGTGCGTACAAAAAGGAATAATAATTTTACCCGACAAATTATAACTTGTCAAAAAAGTTGTTACCGGTGGCGCAATCGTACTCCACCAATTGGGAGAACCGATAAAAATAATGTCGTATTGTTCAATTTTTTCTACATTTCCGTTTAATTCGGGTTTGTAGCCGTCTCCAATTTCTTTTTTAGCCTGACGAGTACATTCGTCGTAACTTTCGGGATAAGGTTTTACAGGTTTGATTTCAAATATTTCCCCACCTGTAAGCGACTGAATTTGTTGTGCGACGTTCATCGTTTTCCCTCCCCACGAATAATATGCGATAAGGATTTTTCGTGATTGATTTTCCGATTTTTCTGTTTTCTGTGTCTGCGCACAGCCTGAATTTACCATAAGGATTGCCGTTAATGCGATTATAATTTTATTCATTTTTAATATGATTATTTAATAAATTTTGCTATTGTTTCATCGAAAACCGATTTTTCTACCACACGATAATGCGGATTGTAGTTTTCGTTAAATGCTTTGCTATGGTGCATTGCTGCTTTTGGTTTTATTTGCAGTATGCTATCAATTAAAATTTTATCTGCTTCGTAATTTTTCACAGGCAATTTTCTTTCTTCGATAATTTGAGTAATTGTTTGCCATTCGTTGTTCCAATTTGCCGTATCTTTTGCATTGATTTTAGAAGCGCTGATAATAAATGCTTCCGCCAATTTTTTTGCGCTGATTTTTCCCTGACGAACAGCGTCAATATTCACACGTACAAAATTATGTCGCCAACCAATGCTTTCTATCATCGGCGATGAAGGTGTTGGTTGGGTGTTTTGAAGTTCGTTTTGCAGGTAATTCAATACCATTGTCGTATCGGAAATGGCGTGTCCCGTACCGAAACAATCCTGATAAAAATTCTTGTAAATATCCTGTAAACGTGATTCAGGATATTTTTCAAGTTGTTCAACGATGGCAGTTTCGATTTTTGACGTATCACTACCGTCGCAACTGACACATAAAATAACAGGAACAATAAGCATTATTTTAAAGGCAACTTTCATTTACTTTATATTTACCAATTTATATTTCTGACTAATCAAACGTGATGAGTCATTATTTCGTTGTTGAGAAGATTATTTTCTCTTTTGACAAATTATTTTCACAGTTTTATCTAAACGATATTATCAATAAAAAATTGTTGTATATCGTTTCTTTGATAAAATAGCTGCCTTTTCTATTTCGGGTTACGCAATGACGAGGCTGTGTGAAAAGTAGCCTTGCAACAATAGACGTCGTCATTGCGACTCCCCCCACACGCTTCGCTCTGGTAAGCTTTGCGAAGCAATCCATTTTTTACTTTTGTGTCAGCCTGTATTAGAAAATGACATGAAAAAATAAATTGCAATCCCTTTACAAGTCTGCAGGAGACTTTCCGACTACCGTGAAAAGTATTTACATGCTTGCAGAGGACTTCTGACTTCGACACTTTACCATCCCTTATTTTGTAATCATCAATAAAAAAATGTCTGTATTCTATGCATCAGCTCCATAAGCGCTGTATTGTCGGTATCAGAAAAAAACAGATTATCTATTAATCACTCATTGTCTTGTGGTGGGTTATAAATTTTCTACCCAATATATTATTGTTACTGTAATCTATGACTTTATTAATACTTCAATTGCTCCGCGTCCGTATTTTTGCATGGACGCATCAAAATAATGCACATTCGGGTATTGTTGCAAGACCGTAATGATTTCCTTTTTGAGTGTACCACTGCCAACACCATGTATAAAAATAACTTTTTGTAATTTCCCTTCAATAGCGCTTTCCATACATTGTATGAATAAACGACGCTGTAACAGTAAAATTTGAGTATTATCTAATTTGTCATGATCATCCAATATGGTTTCAATATGCAAATCAACTTCTGCCGTATTTCTATCTATTTTATATTTGTCAATAAATTTTTCGTGCGTGATAATTTGTGTGGATTGCGTTGGAGAATTTTGTAAAATTCCTTCTTCTTTTTTCCATTCTATCTGTTGTGTTCCCAATGCCGAGACGGATTGTCCCAAATAGATTAACACCCCTTTTTCTGCCATAAAATTTGTTGCCAAATAAGCGTCCTTTTTCAGGAAACGAATTAACTTTACTTTGAAAGGAGCATGTAATGGCATTTTGATCATGGGATTGTCTTCCTTAAAAAACAAAACCTGAACAAAACCATTGAGCCATGTTTCCAACTCATCCCGAGAAACAGTTTGAATGTGAACTTTTGAAAATGGAGGCACAGAACCGTAATCAATTCCTTTAAATGTATTTTCGTTTTCTATGATTAGACTGTACAAAATCTCGAAAGAAGTATAATTTACAATAAATATATCAATATCATCTTTCATCAACCATACTTGATCTTGCGGAATATATGCTAAATATATTCCATGAGGTTTGGGATTTAAGGAAGAAAATTTTTGCAATGCAGTAATCCTGTCCATAAATTCATCCTCCTGTATTGATGTTTCTGGTATTGTGTTTGACAGGGAAAAAGTCTGATTAAACACTGCGCCCTGTACGTCGGAAGACTCCGCCAATAAAATTTCATTCATCATCACAGGGACGTCAAAACCATCCTCTATTGAAACACTTACCATGGTCGGACTGATGATTTTCTTAATAATCCCTCCGCCAACATCATTTAAAAACTTTACTTTATCTCCTACTTTGAACTTCATATTATTTGTCGTTTAAACAGAATCCGTTTATTATACAATTCCATATTGTCATCATTCAAACGTGCAAAAAGATATTCTATTTTATTGTCTTTTTTTATTGTATAGAGACCCAGATAAAGGAATAATCTGTTTTTTGCGCAGTATCAGCAAGGTTATGCGCAATATAAGAACAAGCCATATTGGTAAAAAAGCGCTGTTAAACGACTGCGGTAAAAACCAGAAACCCAAAACCAAAACAGCTAAACATCCCAACAAAAAGTAAAGTACAATGATGTTGGATTTGTGTAAACGAATTAGTGCATAAAGGATCAATGGATTTGCCCACAAAAGATTGAGATTGTCTTTTGTAGCATGATGATCGGAGACAAAACAAAGATAAAAAACCAACAAGGAGAGAAAAAAAATCATGCAGAAAAATACAATATCAAAAACTTTTGCGTAAAACCTGTATCTCAATTCCATGAATGTCAAAACAGCCACAAGTATAAATAATAACCAAAATGTTATGTTGGGAGAAAAGACAGTGGGAGAACTATGAGGGTATTGTTCTTTTAAGACTGTTTGTATTGAGTTTGTCAGTGTCTTATTATCGTGAGATAGAATTGTTGTATCAAATTGGAACATTAAATCTTCCGGTAAATACATATAATTATAGGCGCTGGTCTTTTTATCGGCTCTCATGCCCAAAGCAATATCAATACCAAATCTCCACCAAAGAAAATGCTCTGTATAAGGATAAAACAATTGCCGAAAAGTCAAATTGGAATTGCTTACTGCATTGACAGGAAATTGTCGTCCCTGTAAACTGTTTAGCGCCATGTCCCGTATTCGGGTGGCACAGTTATCCTCAAAGAAATCATAGTTGTAATATCTATTTTCCGGTTTATAATTCTCCAAAATAGCTTTATACATAATATTTTTTTCCTCAAATGTCAGCTTAAGTTCCTGTTCGTACATGCTTCTCCCTTCATAAGCATATTGGGTAACAAACCATTGATAGTCTGTTACGCCTAACATGTAAGGCAATCTTCCCTGTGCAAATTTCAGGTAAAAATTATCCGTATTAAAATCAAATACCCCCCAATTAAACACATAATCCATGTCCAAAGCAGTATCACAAATACGCAAGGCTGTATGTCCGAACGTCTCGAAAAACTCAAACCCATCACCACAAGTCAATATACTGACTTTGGCATTTTCACTCAACTGCGCAAAACTCGCATGGACACTCAATGAAACCATGATAATATACGTACAAATATTCTTTATTTTCTTCATAACTACATTTCTTGTTTGGAAAATTCGTGCGAAGATACATAAAAATTCAATACAAAACCACTCTAAAGGTAGTTTAAACATCTTATTCATAGAAGATTATTTTTTTCTTATTATTTGTAAGGTTTGTATTACAAAAAATTCTATCTTTGCACCTTGAAAAAAACACATAAACTTTGCGGATGTGGCGTAATTGGTAGCCGTGCTAGACTTAGGATCTAGTGCCGAAAGGCGTAAGGGTTCGAGTCCCTTCATCCGCACAAATATAGAAAAAATGAAAAAGGGGCTTTCCCAAAGAATTGGTCACCCCTTTTTCGTCTAATGATATGAAAACAAAATACTATAATGCGCCTTCGTCGTATGCTTTTTCTCCATGAATAGCCATGTCAATCCCTATCAATTCATCCTGTTCACTAACTCTTACAGGCGTAATTTTATTGATAATCCAAAGCATAATATAAGTAAACACAAATGCATAAACACAAGATGCAACTACGGCAACTACTTCTTTCCCAAAAAAGACTGCATCGCCAAACATCAATCCATCGCTACCTGCTGGATTTACCGCTTTGGAAGCGAATACCCCCAACAAAATCGTACCGAGAAGACCGCCTATGCCATGCACGCCCCATACATCTAAAGCATCATCCCATTTGCGTTTATTTTTCCATTCAACCGCCAGATAACAACCGCCTCCCGCAACAATACCCACAATAGGAGCCGCCCATAGTGGAACAAAACCAGCGCAAGGCGTAATCGTAGCCAAACCAGCAATAGAACCTGTGAGAATACCTACTAATTTCGGAGTACGATGTCTAATCCATTCAATCACCATCCACGTAAACAAAGCAAATGAAGCTGCTACGTCGGTGTTAAGAAATGCATTAGCTGTAACGCCATCCACTTTCAATTCGCTGCCTGCATTAAAGCCATACCAGCCAAACCACAGTAAACCTGTCCCAATAGTTACCAAAGGAATACTGTTAGGCATTGAATTTTTGTCTACACGTGCCCCTACAAAAAAGACAGAAGCCAAAGCAGCAAAACCTGCAGTTGCATGTACTACAATACCGCCTGCAAAGTCTAATACTCCCCATTGAGCCAAAAGACCGCCCCCCCAAACCATGTGACAAAATGGATAATAAACCAAAAATTGCCATACAGTAAGGAAAATAAAATACGCCTTGAAACTAACGCGATTTACAAAAGCCCCTGTAATCAATGCAGGAGTGAGAATGGAAAACATCATCTGAAATGCAATAAATACATATTCAGGGATGTTGTTGTTCCCTGCAAACATAGCGTCAGGAGTTACTCCGGCTAAGAAAATTTTGTCAAAATTGCCAAACACTCCTAAAAAGTCTGTGCCTGACGCCATATTTCCACTAAAGCAAAGGGAATATCCCACAATAAACCAAAGCAGAGTAGACCACCCCAAAGAAACAAAACTTTGGAGCATAATACCTAAAATATTTCTTTTAGAGGCTAATCCTCCATAGAAAAAAGCCAGCGCTGGGGTCATCAACATGACCAAACTTGTACACACCAGCATAAAACCTGTTGAACCTGAATCAAACATAATAATTTAGTTTTAATTAATATTTAAATGTAATTTAGTTAAATTTCACTGTAAAATAAAGACTATAAAGCCAATCCTACTGTAGCCACCAAATAGGTTTTCTTTGCTGCAGGATTAAAAATAAGCGATGTTGACAAAGGGAAAGTCAATTTTTCCCCTATCGAAAAACTTTTACTTGCGCTAATACCTGTACTGACACATGCAAAACCTTTATTTCCATAAAAACCATGATGATTATCAACGATCATAGTAACAGTATCTGTTGTTGTCCAATCAGCGCCGTTAAGTGCACAACCAAGCCATACGCTAAAATCAACGCCTATCTTTTTGAAAGTAGGGTTATAAGACACTTCCGCATAAGTAGAAAAGACATTGTCTCCATTTTCTTTTTTAGCATCAGCGCCATAAAACATACAATAAATACCCACTGAAATCGGCACGTTTTCTTCTCCATTATAACTGAACCCGCCTTCCAAACAGTGTGTGTTGGGATAATCGAAATAATTAAAATCACCATTTCCTTCGTCAGGAGCGCCGTAATCGGTAACGATCACAGTAAATCTGTCTTTCCAAAAAGTATAGGAAAGAAAAAAATCCAACTCTTGAATAGGCTGATTGTTAAATCCAAAAGCCCCCCATGTACCTATTTCAAAACCTTTCCACGAAAAAGACATACTCGGTTGTAAACTTGGCGAAGCTCCACCCAGAGGTTGCCCACGCCAGACATATCTCGTTTGAAAATTCAATGATACACCATAATCATAACTCACAGATTGTTCTTCTTCCTGCTGCGCTTCTTGTGCGATAACCATAACAGGTACGCTCAACAAAAATGCCATAGCGGCAATTAATAAATTCCTTTTTCTCTTCATCTTGTTTGACATTTGTTTTATATTAATATTTCGTACTGAAATTTTGATGTTGCAAAGAAAAAGAAAAAAACAATACTATTCTCAACAAAAATGTCATTTTTTATCGCATATTTGTAATGATTTTTTGCATACCGCAATATTGTACCATTGTATTTATTTGTTTTCAGGCTGTTGTATAAACAAAATTTATTTTGAAACGGAATTGAAATTAAAATATGACAATGAATTTACCTATATTTTATTACACCGAACGATGAACTATGACAATTTGACTATAAATTATGACAAATTATTCCATGAAAATTTGTACTTTTGCAGTCAGGTTAGATTAAAGAAATATTGGTAATGACACATAAGTTATGTTTTTTTATTGCTTTTACACTGTTTCTAATTGTCAACCCTGCATTAATGTATGCAGCGGGATTTTCTCAGTATGAACAGTATAAGCAGAAGAGTCTTTTTTATTTTCAGCAAAAGAATTATGAATTGGCATATTATTATTTATATATCGCAGATTCCATTGGATTGATTGAACATCAAAAACAAATCCAAATCTTTCAAAATCAGTCTTTCACTTCGCAGAAACATTTTGACGATGAAAACAAATCCAAATCCAATTCTGAACCTTTGAAGAACAATAAAGTTATCTATGGTATTTTTATTTTTATACTGATAGATGTTTTAGGGCTATTCTTTTTTATGCATTTGCAAAGAAAGCGTACCTATATGCATTTGGTAAAAAAGAATGTAGATTGGGCGCAAACTAATACATTACAAACTGATATTCATGTAAACCAACAAATACAACAACAAACGCCACAAATAAATCCAATAGATGACACGCATAAAAATATGGGTGCGATTAATTACAGGGAATATAATTTGTTATTGCGCTTTATGCAGCTTTTGAAAGATGAAAAAATACACTTGAAAACCGACATTACTATTCAAGATGTTGCAATACTATTAGATACCAATAAATACACGTTATCAAAAATTATCAATACCTATTTTCATAAAAGTTTTCCTTCTTTAGTGAATGAATATCGTATTAAAGAGGCAATTAATTTGCTTTCCAATGTAGAACAATCATCTGTTTACACCTTGGAAGCGATAGGAGAACAAAGTGGATTTCGTAGCAGACAGGTATTTTATATGGTTTTTAAAAGAGCAACAGGCGTTACTCCTAATGATTTTCGCAAGATGTTGTCAAGTCGTGATTTTCGTGAGGAATACGGAGACCCGTTAAAAATGTAATACGTTATTGAGGTAGTTCACTTGGGGATTTGACAGTCCTGCATTTATTACACTCTGTCCATTAAGCCGCAAATTTTGAGAATTATAACTATACGCTGTTGTCAGATTATTGCCATATTCTACAAGCGTTTTGTTACCAAATTTATCATGTTGTCCTTCAAAGTAACAGGTAACGGTCGTATCCATAGTTACATACATAGATTCTATGTCGTTTCGCGTCAATGTCTGATGATTGTATTTGTTCATAGTACATATATAAGGCAAATCTCCTCCGCTCAATACTTCTTCCGTAAGATTCAATCCCTTATAATAGAGATTGTTATTGTAATAATAACGGTTATATCTTCGATATACTGTATTAGCGTTTTGCGTATTGTGGAGTTTTTCGTTTACGAGAGCAAAGCCATAGAAAGCACGTTCGTTATGGTCGTAATAACCATAGTCACACTCATACATAGTCATCATAACGTCGGAGCCATCCCCTGCAAAGTTATCGTTTACCTTTACCGTATCCATTACCCAATGTCGCGAATGAAATACATTGGCTTCCGTTTGATTGTAATCTAATTCTACTGTGTGTTTCTTTTTTCCTTCCATCATCGAATGGACAATCGCCTTCTTCTCCTATCTATTCATCTTATTTTTAATTTGTTGAAAACGTATAGACGGCTTATCAAAATCGTATATACGACTTACTAAAATCGTATATACGACTTATCAAAATCGTATATACGACTTATCAAAATCGTATATACGACTTACCAAAATCGTATATACGACCTATCAAAATCGTATATACGACCTATCTAAATCGTATATACGACCTATCAAAATCGTATATACGATTTGCCAAAAACATATATATCTTTTAAACAACTTGTAAATCCAACTATTACCAAAACATTTTTTACTGTTCATGATACATAAAATAACTTTTTTTGTCAACCTATATCAGGACAAGACAGTTTGCGTCAGCCAATTTTCAATTTTCAATTAAAGATAGGATCAGGTTACATTTGAGATTAAAGATATTCCTATTCCGCAGTGCAGACATTGTTTTGAAGAGCAATACTTATTATACAATTGCATCAAACTTTGAGAGTGCAGTGCATTGGAAAAATCCGACCGAAGAGGAATAAATTTCCGAACAGTACCATTAGTTTCAAAAGGAAGTTGTTCGTAAAGACTGATAACTTTATTTTGCAAAACTTGATTACCTTCCCATTGACTATAAGCATACATAAAAGGAAGTGCTGTATTAATCAATAAAGAATGAACAGCAAATTCCCCCAAACCTTTATCTGTGACTTTTAAAGAAGATTTGCCAAATCGGTAATGAGATTTCCAATAATCAGATGCCTTAGCTGTGAATAATTTTGTCAGTCCTTCTATATTGTCAGTCTCTAATGCTTTTGATAACAGAGCGGACGACTGATGAATTAAAGCGGCAAACTGCGCAATCCGAATGGTAGGAAAACCTGAAGGATATAACTTTGCAAATTTCCACATAGACGCTCGACACAATGGAGTTAAAGAAAATTTCTTCTGTAGAAAAGTATATTCTTTCCGAAGGGCGTCCGTATATTCATCTGTATCATCCGTCGGAAGTAAATCTGCCTGTCCAAAGAGCATTGCTTCAAGCTGGAAAAGGTTATTTTTTTGTTTTGAGAGATAAATCAAAGGCAAAGACTCCGCAAGAAGAGAAAAAGGTAGGGCATTTGTTTTAAAACCAAATGCCTGAGCTAAATAATAATAAAAAACTTCCTCCTTATTATGGACTTTCTTTTCAAGTAATCGTTTTATTTCCTGCGTTCTTTCTTCCAATCGCTCTATCAACAGCCTGTCTAACCATGAAAATAAACGAAATGCATCTACTGTATCGAATTGATTTTGACAGGGAATATCAGACGAAGAATTCATGTACAATCTATAAATATCAATTACCTTCTGATTTATCAATGGTTTTAATTCCAAGGTTGGCAGACATTTTCCTGCTGTGGTATAAATATCTTTGTCATGTTCATAGACAACATGTAAGATTACATTTGAATAGGCTTCATCCTGTTGATGTTTATGCTTGTCCCAATCAGATGAATTTAAATGTATTTCTACACAACCTACCCATAATGTATCATTGAGCTTGAGACGAACATTGATATAATCAGGACCACTGTCAGGATTTGTAAAACCAACAGACATAATAGATACGTTTTCCCCAGAGACTGTTTGAAGGTTGGACATGACAAACAGTTTATGTTTCCAAATATATTGCAACAATTTTTCATCCATGACAGTTATCCATTTTTCTTGTTTGTTATTGTTGTGTTTGCCTGTGCCAGACAAGTTACCACTATATCATTCACGCAAACATGTTTTGGAAGATTTACAACATATTCCACCACATCCGCAATATCATCAGCCGAAAGCGGAATAAAATCTTTATAGACATTATCCGCCGCCTGTTTATCTCCTTTGAAACGAACGAGCGAAAATTCAGTTTCTGCCGCTCCCGGAGCTATTTGTGTTACTTTAATCCCATGTTTTACCATATCCATACGCATAGCTTTGGTAAGGGCGTCTACTGCATGTTTGGTCGCACAGTAGACATTTCCATTCGGATAGACTTCTTTCCCAGCAATAGAACCTATATTAATAATATGACCATGACCCTGTTCTATCATCAGCGGGGCAATGTTACGCGAAACATACAATAAGCCTTTCACATTGGTATCAATCATGCGTTCCCAATCGTCAATATTACCTTCCTGAAGACTATTTAATCCGACTGCCAAACCTGCATTATTGACTAAAACATCTATATGTTTCCACTTGTCAGGTAGATTATTAACAGCCGTTTTTACTGAATTTGCATCACGAACATCATAAGGAGACGTCCATACTTCTACAGGATAATTTTGTTTTATTTCTTCGGCAAGAGATTGCAACAGTTTTTCTCTTCTTCCTGTAATAATGACATGGTATCCATTTTTTGCTAATTTTAATGCAATAGATTTTCCAAATCCGCTTGTTGCCCCTGTTATATATACTATCATTTGATTTATTTTTTGTATAATTGTACCTTTCAAAAATTTTTTGCAAATGTAATCAAAATAATCATGACAGCACTGTAATTTTTGAAAATCTTTTCATTGTTAGTTATGAGTTATGAGTTATTTTAGTTTGCGTCAGCCTAATTAGTGTCTGTCTATAAAGTCGACATAATGCCGTCATTGTGAAGGAGGCACGACTGAAGCACCCGTAAGAGCAGCGTAGCTAATCCTTAACCAAAGAACGCATTGATTGTTAGGGATTACCACGTCGCTGCGCTCCTTATAATGACGCTTTTTATAAATGCCGTATTATGAGACATAAAGCGTCATTGCATTTGTGCTTTTGAGAATCAAAACGATTACTCGTAATGACGGTATTTGGAAACTGTTCATTCTATTCATTCCGCGTTGTCGGATGGGGATTAGCTCCGCTGCTCTCCGCTTCGCTTCGGGTGCGGGTCAAGCCCGCAATGACGGCGTTATGCCGACATTATAGACAGACATTAATTATGACCCGAAGCGCAGCGGAGAGCAGCGGAGCTAATTATTTTAGTTTGCGTCAGCCTAACTCATAACTCATAACTCTGTTCGTTTTTTCTCTCTTTCGTGTTTTTTTCTGCTTTTTTCTATCGGAATTTTGGCTGTGGACGACAAGTATTTTGGATAAATTGTGAGAAATACGGTTTGAGATTATTTTTTTCTTACGCATTTTCAGCGCTTTATAACGCTTGAAAAAAATATTTCAAAATAGTGTTTTGTATAGATAATTTTTATATCTTTGCAGCGTTTAATTAATGGTAAAATTAAACAGTACAAAAATAACTTAAGTAAAATAAAATGAATTATACAAGAGAGTTTATTATGAAACACTTGTCCGACATTATTGCACAAAATATTCTTTTCCCTATTGTGAGAGGTAGGGTGAATTATATATATACTGCTTTATTGAATGACTTGTTTTTCTCAATAAATAATGTATATAGTAATGTATATAATACACTTACTTACATTAACTATACCTATATATACCTCTCTCTCTCTCTCTCTCTCTCTCTC
>JAIROC010000409.1 GCA_031257735.1 Bacteroidales bacterium
GAGAGAGAGAGAGAGAGAGAGAGAGAGGTATATATAGGTATAGTTAATGTAAGTAAGTGTATTATATACATTACTATATACATTATTTATTGAGAAAAACAAGTCATTCAATAAAGCAGAATAGATATAACTCTCCCCACCCCTCCAAGCAAGGAAAAAAATATCTTGTGCGTTATTGTCCAATAAGTGTTTCTCAATAAACTCTCCTGTATATTTCATTTTCTTTTACTATGCGTTTTTCTTTACTATGCGTTTTCCTTTACTGTGCGTTTTCTTTACTGTGCGTTTTCTTTACTATGTGTTTTTTTTACTATCTATTTTTGATATTAATTAAACGCTGCAAAGATATAAAAATTATCAATACAAAATAATAGTTTGATATTTTTTTTTCAAACATTATAACGCACTGAAAGTGCGAAAGAAAAAAATAATCTTAACCCGCATTTCCCCCGATTTATCCCAAAATACTTGTCATCCGCAGCCAAAATTTAGATAAAAAAAGCGCGAAGGAGAGAAAAATTGTTGATAAATTATCATACAGGAGCCGAAAAAAATGTACTTTTGCGGGAAAATTTTTGAATGAGATTACAAAAGGATAAAGTTGAAATCATGTCGCCTGTGGGTTCTTATGAGTCATTAATGGCAGCTATACAGGGGGGGGCTAATTCTGTTTATTTTGGTGTTGGGAATTTGAATATGCGTTCCCGTTCTGCAGTAAATTTTTCGACAGATGACATCAAAAAAATAAGCGCTATCTGTCAAGAACATGCTGTACGCACATATCTGACCGTGAACACAATTATCTACGATGACGAAATGGATACAATGTACAAACTGATTGATGAGGCGAAGCAAAACAACATATCCGCTATCATTGCATCTGATTTGGCAGTAATTCAATACGCCAGAAAAACAGGAATGGAAGTTCATATTTCAACCCAATGCAATATTACCAATATAGAATCGGTTCGTTTTTTTGCACAATATGCCGAGGTAATGGTAACGGCGCGGGAACTAAGTTTGAAACAGGTCAAATATATCATTCAACAAATTGAAAAACAAAAAATCAAAAGTCCGTCGGGAAATTTGGTAGAAATAGAAATCTTTGCTCACGGCGCTTTGTGTATGGCGATTTCGGGAAAATGCTATATAAGTTTGGACAATTTTAATTACTCTGCAAACAGAGGTTCCTGTCTGCAGCCTTGTAGACGAGCATATCATGTAAAAGATGCTGATGAAGAAATAGAACTTGCCATAGAAAATAAATACATTATGTCTCCCAAAGATTTATGTACGATTGGTTTTTTGGATAAAATTCTGCAAACAGGCGTAAAAGTCTTAAAGATTGAAGGCAGAGGACGTTCTCCTGAATATGTAAAAACGGTTACGCGCTGTTACAGAGAAGCGGCTGATGCCTGTTTTGAGGGAACTTACTCGGAGGAAAAGGTGAACCAATGGATGGAAGAACTTAAAAATGTATACAACAGAGGATTTTGGAATGGCTATTATCTGGGGAAAAAAACAGGTGAATGGACAGAACGATACGGTTCACAGGCACGAAAAACAAAGATTTACGTGGGTAAAGTAATCAATTTTTTCACAAAGATAAAAGTGGCAGAGATTAAAATAGAAGCAAACAGTATACAACTTGGAGACGAATATGTAATTATTGGCACTACTACAGGCGTTTATGAAGATACAATGAAGGAAATACGTGTTGATTTGAAAGAAATTAACATCGCAAGAAAAGGAGATATATGTTCTATACAAACACAAAATATCGTACGACGAAATGATAAACTCTACAAAATCATTCCTGTATGTGATGAAGATAACTGCAATGGGTTATGAGTTATGGATTATGAGTTATGAGTACCCTAACGGGTAATGTACTTCAAAAATTGAAAATTGAAAATGAATTGATCTCTGCTTGATACAACTTCGTGTTCTCTGTGTCCTCTGTGGTTAAACTGAAAAACTTTGTAACGTACTGTTATTACAAAAGCATACAAAAATTTTTGAACTGTAGCAAGAAAAATGGATTTGTTGATAAAAAAAACAGGTAAAAGACGTAATCACTTAGAAAGCAAAACAATCTTTACTAACATTGGTTTGTTATTAACCGTTTCAAAAGTTGTTTATAAAAAGTTTGTAAAAAGTTTTCAAGATGAACTAACCTAGCTTTCAACAAATTTTGACGGCTAAAAAAATAAAAAAAGAAAGAACAAATAATTGAAAACAAAAGAAATACATCATCGAAAAAAACTTATTAACACTATTAACAACTCTAATCAACACCGCCTTTTCTTTTAAAAAAAAGATTTATAATATGAATGATTAGGCTGTGTTAAAATTTTTAATTGTACTTTTGCAACCAAACTTTTTACGATACAGAATGACGAATTGGATTAACGAGATAGAACAATTGAAACGAACAAAAAATGCTGTAATTCTGGTACATTATTACACTGTGCCTGAAGTTCAGGATGTAGCGGATTGTTTGGGGGACAGTCTGGCGCTTGCGCAATTTGCACAGCAGACAAATGCGGATATGATTGTTTTTGCAGGTGTTTATTTTATGGCTGAAACGGCAAAAATATTAAATCCTACCAAGAAAGTATATATTCCTGATTTGGAATCGGGTTGTTCCTTGTCTAATTCCTGTCCTGCAGATGAATTTGCTTTGTTTAAAGAACAGCATCCTGATTACAAAGTGATTTCTTATATTAATTGTAGTGCAGCTGTTAAGACTTTGTCTGATGTTATTTGTACGTCAAGCAATGCTTTGAATATCGTTAATAGTTTTCCGAAAGATGAAAAATTGATATTTGCACCTGATAAGAATTTGGGAACTTATATTAATAATATTTCGGGTAGAAATATGGCGCTTTGGAATGGAAACTGTCATGTTCATAATGCTTTGAAAGTGGAAAGTATTATTGAATTGAAAACAAAATATCCTGACGCTTTATTAATAGCTCATCCTGAATGTCAGCAGATAGTGTTACAGTTTGCTGATTTTATTGGTTCTACAACACAACTGTTGGATTTCACGAAAAAGTCTGATAAAAAACAGTTTATTGTCGCTACTGAAACAGGTATTTTGCATCAAATGAGAAAACATTCTCCTGATAAAGAATTTTTTATCGTTTCTATGGACGCTTTTTGTAATTGTAATGATTGTGAATATATGAAGTTGAATACTTTGGAAAAGATTTACAATTGTCTTGCCTTTGAGAAGAACGAAGTATTATTGGATGAAGAAATAATTAATAAAGCTAAGGTTCCAATTTTGAAGATGTTGAATTTATCGCGAATTTATCAAAAATTATAATTTTACCTAATATGAATAAGTATTTTGTTGTTACAGTGTTTTTTGTCGGAATGTTTTCTGTGAGTAATGGCTATGCACAAAAGTTAAAAGAATCCGATTATTTTATCGAAGGAGGGTTGAGATATGGGTCGGCGCTTCATCATCCTGATTATGCTGTTTATTTGAAGAATTTTTATTATCCTGGAATTGAAATTCGTTTTGGAAAACAAACTACAGGAGAAAAAAAATGGGAACAGATGTTATATTTTCCTTCTTATGGATTAGCATTGAGATACACAAGTTATTGGGATTTTTTAGATACCAGGTCAGAATGGAAAGAACGCAATAAAGTTTTGGGACAGGGAATTTCGTTCTTTGGTTATTTTAAAGGTAATATCATTCATTACAAATGGTTTTCGTGGAACTATCAAATTGGCTTTGGAGCAGTTTACTTTACTAAAATATATAGGAAAACAGTTGTTTATAAACCTGACAACTTAACGCCAGACCCTAATAATCCAGATAATTATCTATCAGAAGAACTTGATGAAAACGGAAACCAAATTTCGGAAGAATATCCCACTAATGATTTAATTTCGTTATATGTAACTCCTTATATTAATCTACAATCAGGTTTTGATTTCAAGGTTACGCCACAATTTGACCTTTTTTTACAGGCAAATTTCAATCATGCCTCTAATGCAAGCATGAACATGCCTAATTATGGGATTAACGAAATTACTGCTATTGTTGGCTTACGATATCATTTTAATTCGAATCAGGAAATAGTGAGAAATGATACCTTTCCGAAACATAAACCGCTTAATTCCTTTTTCTTTACCGTGGATCCTGGCTGGTTGATTGCGCGTTATGACGATAGTTATTATTTTAAATTAGGACTAAGTACAGGTTATATGCGAGAGGTTTTGCCGATTCTGAAAGTTGGATTGTCCTTTGAATTTTTTTACATCAGATATTTGACGCATTCAAGAGAGTACAATTCAGACACATGGAGTACGGCATTTCAAACGTCGGAAGAAGCAAAAGTGGCAGGCTATGACTTAGAAAATCCAACCGTTCCTATTAAGATGCCCGATAATATCTACACAGGCGCTTTTTATGCTTTTAGTGAACTCGCTTTTAGTAGGTTTGCGTTACATGTTGGTGTTGGAGCATACGCTTTAAAAGGACCCGGACAAGCCAAATATATGGATTTAGCACAAAATTGGGACAATGGCGGAACATTAAAACACTATCCTTGGATTTACGAAAAAGTTGGTTTCAGAGTTTATGTCGGAAAGAAACTTGATCATTTTGTAGGTTTTTCGTTACGCGCACATTTTCCTGTAGCTGACTATCTCGCTTTTGATTACGGATATAAGTTTTATACTTTTTCGGATAAAAAACGGAATAGAAAGTGATGATTGATTAATAAACAAAATATCTATTAAAACATTTTGAAACAGTCTCTATAAAAGTCTATTGCAATCAAAATGTAAATACATATCCAACTCCAAGAAATAAATAGTTGGATATGTATTTATCTAAATCGGTAACTGTTCTATCTGTATTTTCCACTTTCCAACGGGCATTTTTTTTATCGAATGGAATGCGACATTTTATATAAAAAGATAATCCTCCATTATTGTTCGTTATAAAATAATTGAAATATGTACCCAATAAAGCAGAAAAGCTATAATTTTGATGTAGATTTATACTTCCATCTTTTACTATAGACAAATCTTGAAAGGATATAGTACTGTTGTCAAGAGAATTATATTTAAATATAGCATAAGAATATTCGACGCCGAGAGAAGGTAACAATCTTATTTTTTTTCGATTTATTGCAGGATAAAGATATTCTACTGTTCCGTACACTGTTCGTAAACCTATATAATGGTTATTTTCCTTTCGATAATTTCCTTCCATACCTGCTTCTACGCTAATAATTCCATGTCCATATATATCTATTGCGTTGATTTTTATTCCCATTAATCCATTTACTTTGGGAACATCAACCATTATACCATTATTTTGCAGACTATGTTTAAATTGGTTGTTTGTTATACAAGAAAATCCCATATAAAGAGAAATACCTGTATTTTTAAATTGCTTTTGTGACGTCCGATCTTTTTGTATTTTTTCTGTTTCTTGAGCGCTTGCAAAAAGAACGGTGAACATAAAAACTAAACACAACACTTTATTTATCATGATATATTTTTTATTTTATAATCTATAATTAATTACGCTATTCCGTTTCACTATGGGTCATAATTTATTTCCCCAGTTATCTCTGTCTAAGCTTCTACTTTTTCCTATTTTCTATCATTCTTTTCACGTCTTCATCCAATGGGATATAATTATACTGTTCCCAAAAAGATTCATCATAGGTACTGTTAGTAAATACATCAAGAAAAGTATTCTTTTTAGGAGAAATGGCTCGTTCTTTAGGAAATGAATCTATAGCGGTATTATTGAGAGAGGTTAATTGATATACAACGTTCATTTTTAATTTCCGAAAGTTCTTTTCAGGGTTTCCATATCCCATATTCAAGAAAGAAGACGCCAATGTCAAAATGTATTTTCCATTAACTTTTTCATACTGATTAATAGTAATACAAGTATCTATTTGAAAACGATAAGATGTAGGTATATACAGTATTTTTATTTTCGTATCAAGTTTGTGTGACATTTCGATATGGGTAATTGCATAATCCGTTGTGTTAATCGTATAGCGAATAGCAGAAAACATAAATTTATAAGTAGGTTTTTTTATACGTTGTTCAACTACATAAAAAAGCGTTCCTTCTGCATCATAAAAAGCAGATAACGAATAGATACTTCTTATTTTCATAATTCTTCTTATCATATAATTTGGATGCATCAAACAATCTAATATATACAATTCCTGATAATTGGATAAATTATCTCCATCACTAATTAAAACTGCTGTATCATACACTAACAATCGATGTTTTTGAATAATGCTGTAACTATTCTGTCCGTATGTTTCTATATCTAAATCCGAATCTAATAAATGTATTTCTCCATAATGCTCGTTTAAAATATCAAAAATACCTTCGGCAAAAACAAATAAAGTATCATCCACTATGCGCCAATCCCTATAAAAATAAGTTCCAGCTACAGGATTGTGATAGTTTTGTGGAACTTTTTGAAGGGCTTTTTTTAATATTTTCTCTGCATCAAGAGAAGATATTATTACTACAGGTAATTC
>JAIROC010000424.1 GCA_031257735.1 Bacteroidales bacterium
CCGATAGATATTATTAAATCGTGCAATTTTACTCAACCATATTATGCCCATTTCATTGAGAAAATCCATAGCAAATATAGCTTTTTTAATAAAACTGTCGCGGAGATCGGTAGCGACTATAACTTGGAATGCTCTTATGCGGTGACATTGCTAGGCGCCAAAGAAGTAGTTGCTATTAATGATTGGCATGCGGATACTCCTGTGCCTCCTTCCATAACATTTTTACACTCAAAATTTGAGAAAGCAATTCTGCCTGATGAGAAATTTGATTTAATATTTGCAATTGCGGTTTTAGAACATATAAACAACCCTATAATTTTTGCTAATACTTTGGTAAAAAAATTAAAAAAGGGCGGTCATGCTTTTATACAGGGTACACCTATGTGGACAAGTTCTGTAGGCCATCATTTATATGTAATGGATGGAAAATATAACTTCACCGATTCTACAAATATTCTTGATGATTGGTACCATTTAACATATCCAACCCAAGATGATTTTAAAGTCTATTTGTCTGAGAAGAATGTCCCCTTGGATGATATTCCCCATATTTGGGATTATGTTTATAATTCTCCTAATATTTCAAGATATTCTCCAAGTGAGATTATAAGTATATTTAAATCCACAAAAGGAATTACTGTCAATGCTGAAAGACAGTATGATGAGATTAAACCTACAAATAAATAATATGCAATGGTTAAAAATAGTTTTACGGAAGAAGAGCTAAAAACTTATGGATTAGAATTATATATTACAAAAGATTAACGACCTTATTTATACCGGGAGGGTTTGGATGAAACGTTGATATGGGAAATATTTAGCTCTTCACAAGATATTGTATATAGAAATACCTTAAATAATGTATAGTAAAATGGAATTATACAATTTCACCCCAGAAAATATTGTAAATATTATTTATAATCAATTTCTATGAATGTATTGCCAAGTACAGTCGTGAATTCGATTTTGTTGATACTACTCAAATTTGATATAACCTATGCCTTTAATATCCGTCATAATCCCAGTTTATAATGTTGAAAAGTACCTTCGTCGCTGCCTAGACAGCGTTGTCAATCAAACATTCAGGGATTTGGAGATAATTTGTGTAAATGATGGAACAAAAGATGGATCGGTTGCTATTCTAGAAGAATATGCGGCAAAAGATAAGAGGATGAAAATAATACATAAGAAAAATGGCGGTCTTTCCTCGGCCCGCAATGAAGGGCTAAAAAATGCAGCGGGTAAATATATTGGATTTGTAGACGGTGATGACTGGATAGAACCGGATACCTATGAACGTGCATATAGGGTCATGCAAGATTATAATGTAGATTTAGTGTGTTATTATGTCAAGGTAGAACTGGATGATTTTTCATTGGAAGATGATATTGTTATTAATGCGAAAAATTATCATGCAATTAAGGTAATTGGAGTTCAAAATATCACAAATGAACTTTTGCTTAATACAACAGTTTGCGCCTGGAATAAATTGTATAGAAAATCGATAATTGATAGATGGAATATAATATTCCCAACAGGATTACTACATGAAGACATTGAATTTTTTTGTAAGTATGCTGTTATGTGTTCATCTGTATATTATATAGATATGTATTTATATCATTATGTACAGCGCAAAAATTCAATTTGCGGTAAAATTGCAATGTTTGTATCGCCGAAAACAACTGATAGGCTGAGAGTATGTTATAATGTGTATCTCTATTATGTTCAACATTCTTTATTGCCATCGTATTCACTATTTTTTTCAACTTTGTTTTTCTGGAGTTTTGAAGAAGAATATTTTAAAACAAAAGTAGAAAACAGACAACGAGTGCTTCAGTATGCAACAAAAACAGTGAAAAAAATGAACCTGTCGTTATTAGATGACAGTCATAATATATTTTATAATCTTATGCATAGGAAATATCAATCTATCCCTTGTTTAAATAATTCTGTATATTTGTCTAATGGCTTGGTTATGGCAATTGTCTCAAGACCTTATCTTATTGTATTTATTCTTGGAATACCATTTAAGTTGAATTATGTAAGAATAAGAAATATTAAAAAAAACAAAACAAAATACCGTTTAGATGAGTTAACCAATCGTATAGAAAATATTGATAATAGAATTAACGAAAGCTTAGAAAAAACAAACAAATTAGCTGGAATTACAAGTCAGAGGATGGATGCTACTGATATACATATTGGGAAAATGGATCGGCAACTTAATGATACCAATAATAGGATTGGTCAAGTGAATTATTGGTTAAATGAGACGAACAAGTGGGTAGAGGGAACAAACCAGAGGATTGACAATACGAATAAGCAATTAAATGAGACGAACAAGTGGGTTGAAAAACGATTAAATAGATCGCAGATAATTCATGAGCGATTAATTACCGATTATGTCAAAGAATATAAGGATAAAATTCTTTCAAAAACATTCATGGGTACTAAAAATACGAAAGAATATTTACCTTTTCATTATAATCAAGATATAGCTGTACATTTAAAGTCCCTGCCATATTTCATATTCTGCCCCAATAATGGCAATTTAGGTGATATAATAATCGCTGCGGCTGAATATCAATATTTCAAATATCTTGGATGTAATTATAGTGTATTTGATATGTATTCACAGACATTACCGGAAAGCGGTCCTATTGATTTTGTCTACGGCGGCGGCGGAATATTTGTCAAATACTGCAATTATCAAAATGTTTTGGAAATTCTTAAATTACCAAATCTGCGGAGCGTTATTATCCTTCCTTCCAGCTTTTTTGAATGTCCTGATGTATTGGAAGTTTTTGATGAGCGGTTTACGGTTTTCTGCCGTGAAAAGCGCAGCTATGATTACTGCAAATCGCTGAATACCAGGGCTGAATTTATTTTGTCCGGTGATATGGCGTTTAACCTTGATATAGCGGATATAAAAAACAGTATTTCGCCAAATATAAAAAGAAATATTGAATCTTTGAATGAAATATATTTAAACAAGGTATACGAATCTTACAGTTTTTATATGTCTATCCGTATCAAGATTATACAGGCATTTTTAGAAAACACTATTGTTTTGGACAGTGGGATACGGGCGGCGTATCTTTTGCGGGCGGACGCGGAATCTAAGGACAAAACAAGTGATGCCGCCGCTTTTCTGCCAAAACGTATTGATCTGTCCGGCTTTACCTGGACATCCTGCGCCGATCCCGGAGTCGTGAAATTACTTTCCGCTCTTTTTATAGACGCCATAAACACCATTGATGTAGTTGTAACCGACCGGCTTCACATCGGTATTGCATCGGCCATGCTCGGTAAAAGGGTTTACCTGCTGGATAATATCTATGGGAAAGTTTCCGCTGTTTATGAACATTCCATGAAAGATTTTGAAAATGTATGTTTTCTTGAATCCCTTGACGCTTTTTCTCTTGAAAATATAGATGCTACAGGGACAAACGTGGATTTATCCCTTTTTGAAACCGATAAAACTTTTGCCGGATATTTTAAGGAATATTGTTCCGTAGATCAAATGAATGATGTCATTACCGATTCTATATTTACGTATTAAGCTTAATGGTGCTGATAAGCGATAAAATAAAAAGGTTCATAGATTGCCATGTGCCGGTTACAGCCTGTAACCTGAGGTGCCCTTATTGTTATATTGTACAGAGTGGTCAGTTTTCAGATGAATTGCCGGTATTTGAATATCCGCCGGAACATATAGCCCGTGCGCTTTCGAAAAAACGGCTTGGAGGAACCTGCTGCCTTAATTTCTGCGGTGCAGGAGAAACGCTTCTTCCTCCGGAATTGCCAGGCATAATTGGCGTATTGCTTGATGAAGGGCACTATGTCATGGTGGTTACCAATGGTACCATTAGCAGACGTTTTGACGAAATACTGCGGCTGCCCAAGAGATTGCTAAAAAGGCTGTTTGTCAAGTTTTCTTTTCAGTATTTTGAGTTATTGCGGCTAAATTTAATGGACATGTTTTTTGGAAACATACAAAAAATAAAGAATGCGGGTTCTTCGTTTTCGCTTGAATTAACGCCTTGCGATGAGCTTATTCCTTATAAAGAAGATATAAAAAAGACATGTCGAGAGAATGTCGGCGCTCTATGCCATGTAACAGTAGCAAGGGACAGTACCAAAAAAGAACTGCCTATACTAACATCTTATACAAGGGAAAAATATAAAGAAATATGGTCAGACTTCCATTCGGCAATGTTTGAATACAAAATGTCCGTATTCAATATAAAGCAAACCGGTTTTTGTTATGCCGGTGATATGACAAGCGTGCTTAATATAGCAACAGGAGATTTGACACAATGCTATAAAGGGAAACGGATAGGGAATATTTATCATGACATAAAAAAGCCGATAAATTTTGAACCCATTGGAAAGAATTGTCCCGAAGCTCATTGTTATAATGCTCATGCTTTTTTAACTTTTGGGGCAATACCTGAGCTTAATGCCCACACTCCGACCTATGCTGATATGCGCAACCGAATATGTGTGGATGGTATGGAGTGGCTTACATCAAAGATGAAGGCTTTTATGAGCACAAAATTAGTAGTGAGAAAAGGAAGGTCAAAATGAAAATTAAATATATACTTAAAAATGGAGACAAGCATATACGTGGTATATGCCCTATTCCTTTTACATATGTTCAAACCCATGATTTTGGGGAGGGTGTGAAAATATTTTCCTGTTGCCCAGCTGCGGTAAAAGAATCGTATGGTGTCATTGATGAAAATCATGACTTTAAAAGTGTCTGGAATTCGATGATAGCAAAGAATTTTAGAAGTAAACTACTTAAGCATGACTATTCTGGTTGTAATTTGAGTAACTATTGTAATATAGGAGCAATAATAGCACGTCTTGATTATCTTAACGATAAAGAAATTATCTATGATAAGATTTGTGATTATCCCTTGATGGTTGAATTCTCACATGACGATGAGTGCAATGTTCGGTGTACAATGTGTAGAGATTTCCTCGTAATTAACAGTGCAGAAAGAGTGAAATTGCTTAATGAGAGAATAAATAAAATATTTTTACCGATGTTGAAAAAAGCAAAAATAGTTTATTTATCAGGTGGAGGGGAGGTATTTTTTAGTAAGCATTATAAGGTATTGATTAAAATGATTAATGACATGTATCCTGACATTAAGTTTATTATACATACAAACGGTATGTTACTAAATGAAAGTAATTGTCTTTCACTTGGGATTTTAGATAAAATACATGCAGTTATTGTATCCATCCATTCAACAAATAAAGATACTTACGAAAAAATAATGCGAGGAGCAAAGTGGGAGATTTTGATAGAAAATCTTAATTGGATTTTCTCTCTTAAAAAAAATATGAAAGTTAAGAAAATATATTTTAATTATGTTATACAGACAGAAAATTATATGGAAATGCCGGATATGGTTAATTTTGCAAGAAAGTATGAGGCAACAGTGAGATTTCTTGCATATAGACAACATGGAGTTAAATTAGCTTATAATGAAGCAGCGATTTTTGATAGCAAACATCCCCATTTTGCTTCTTATGTTAGAATGTTGCAAAATCCTGTTTTTAAAAGCGAAAATTGCTACTTGGATCCTTGGTCAGAATATCTCCGCAATCTACACTTTATAGGTTTATATCTTCTTATTAAAAAAATAATTCGAATAATTAAAGATGCGGGTATTTTTGTTCTATGAAGTTTTTACATGCTACCGATGTGAGCACGAAATTGAGAGGCCATTAAATGTTTTTTAAAGATAAAATTGGAGAATTGCCATTTATAGCAAAAGTAGAGACCCATCTGGCCGATCATTGTAATTTAGCATGCAAAGGATGTTCGCATTACTCGCCTATAGCGCCAGAAAATATTGCTGATTGGCGAACATTTAAAAGAAAATTTGGCGCCAATCTGCCAGGGGGGGCATTGACATTTATACCAGCAGCGGTAAAGAAATTGTTGAATATCTTGGAACGCCTAATGATATGTGTAAATACTGTTTTACTGAGAGAATGTCATTCGATTGGGATCCATCAAATAAAACTTTTAATGATTGGATATATAAAGAAAAACGACAGGTATGATAGACATGTTAAAATGTCAGGCTATGTTTCGATAGCCAGAAGTAGTTTGCTCAAATTGAATGAAGGACTGACAAAAGCCTTAATGATTGGATATATGATGAGAATGACTAGAACAGGAGAAACATATAAATGAAAAAGCTTATTAAAATTGTGACAAAACTATTTATTCCAGAGCATCTACGAATAGCTTTACGCCGACTTCTTGCCTTGGCTGCTCAATTTGAAAAATTTTCGCACGAATTGAATAATATTAACGGTAATTTGCAGCAAGCCCGCCAAGATATATGGAATATTCAAAGGAGGCTGTCATATATTGAACAGCTATTGGCTTTAAAAGAAATTGCACCGGAATTTCTTGAGTCAATTACACCAAAACTTTCAAATAAAAAGGAATTTTTTTCTGTTAGAAGAGTTAAATTTAATGATGCAAAATGGTTTTTAAAATATAGCAGCGAAAAATTTCTTGAACAGTTTGCCTTTAATTCTAACGGAATACCTTTGAATATCATTCAAGATATTTATCTTGATATGTTTCATAGAAATATATTTCAAGAAAGTTGTTTTCTTCATCTGGTTTCACGTTTGAATATTGAATATCAAAATGAAGAAAAGGCAAAGATATTAGATGAAATGTATAAATGCTTGATAGAAAACGAAAACAACACAAATAGTTACGCTCTTTTTTATGGACTTTCGAGGTATATTTGTTTCTTATTACTTCGCCATGAAAACGATAAAGCGCTGCAAGTTCTTAGGTATAATATTCGATGGTTTAGTAATGAAGGAATCGCTTCATGGCTTCCTGTGGCACATTTGGCGCATATCAATGGTATAACAGATGATAATATAGCTTCTTCATCTGAATTATTTCGAAGGATAGAAAAAAATAATGAAAATCTTGAGGAGGTGATTTCGAATTATTATAAAAGTAAAACAGTTGCTATTGTCGGAAATGGACCTCATGAAAATGGCACCGGAAATGGATCTGAAATTGACAGCCACGATATTGTTGTCCGCTTTAATGAATTTCAAATAAGGGAAGACCTTTTAAATGACTATGGAAGTAAGACAAATATCATTGTATTTGGATGCAATCAAAAACCCTTAATTGATGATAGTATATTATATATTTTATCAAATAGTATATATCATCATTCGATAATGAATAAAGAAACACTGTATCGCTTTAAAGAAAATAAAGCTATAAAGATATTTTCGCTGGACATGACAGTACGCATGGATATTCAATCTTTATATAATATTCATGAGCCAACATCAGGTTTACGGGCCGTTTATTTTTTTAAGAAAATATTAGGTAATCATATTACAAAAGCAGATATTTATGGATTTGCGCTTAAAACAGGAAAAGTAATACCATCCCATTATTATGAATATGTTGATAATAATAACACAGATAATTTTGGCCCGGATGATATATATGTTGAATTATCCGCTTTACAAGACATTTTCAAATAATTGAATTCGATTTCTGCTTTTCCAGTTCAGTTTTGTTACAGCTATAATAACTGAAAGTGATATTAACTTATCATAAAATTAAATGTTTTAAGGGCAAAGATGCAATTGCTACAGGACTAATACCTTTCTTCCTGCAAATGTTCTTGATACGAAAAAAACATGTGGTTTATCTTGAAGAATATACCCCAGCCAATGAAGATCAGTTTGTTATTACTTTTGATGATGGTTATAGAGAGGTCATCAAATACGCCCTTCCGGTACTTAGAATATTTAAATATCCTTTTGAAATATTTGTAGTAGGTGATTTCATTAAAGCGGCTGAGAGCGGAAATAAAAATTATCTTGACACGAAGGACATAGCGATAATACTAAAAAACAGAGGCAGGCTCCAATATCATTCCAGGACACATCCGCATCTTGAATTAATTAATGATTTATGCATCCTTGAAGACGAGATAAAACCTCCGGAGTGGTTAAGAACGCTTGATCCAAAAGGGTTTAAGTATTTTGCCTATCCTTTCTGGGTTTATAATAATGATGTTATAACTCTTGTAAAGAAATATTATTGCGGCGCGAGAAGCGGCAACGGCTGCGCAAATGATACTGTCTATGCCCTGGATAGTAAACGTCTATGAAATATATAAAATATTTCCTGTGGAATAACTTTTTATGCCTGACTTGTCACCATTTATAATATCGGAAAATTCTACCATTATAGATGCCCTGAGAACTATAAATGAAAACCGAAAAGGAATAGTATTCGTTTGCAAAGATAATGTTACTCTGGCGACTCTTACCGATGGAGATGTGCGACGTCATATAATATCCGGGAAATTATTGACAGCCCCTGTTTCGGAGGCGGCAAATTATCGTTTTCATTCGCTTCCTTTTGATACCGATGCTGTTCATGCACATGATATTTGCAACCAGTTAGCAATGAATGTTATTCCCGGTATTGATCAAGAAAGAAGACTGGTAACTCTTTTCTTTCGGGATGAAAGAGCGGCGCTTCCCAATAAAAAAATAGATGTCCCGGTTGTTATAATGGCCGGGGGAAAAGGCAGCCGCTTACACCCGTATACCAGAATTTTACCCAAACCGCTGATTCCTATAGGGGACGAAACCATAACTGAACGAATAATACATAATTTTACAAAATACGGATGTAATAAATTCACTATTATTGTCAATTATATGAAAGAAATGATAAAGGCATATTTTCATGAAAATTATATAGATAATGTTTCAATTAACTTTGTTGATGAAAGCGAATCGCTGGGAACCGGTGGCGGCCTTTCGCTGCTGCGCGATGTAATAAAAGAGACATTTTTCTTTTCCAACTGTGATATTTTGATATCCGGTGATTACAGCGATATGTATGAACGGCATAAGGATTCCGGCAATTTATTAACCATAGTATGCGCTACTAAAACATTTACCTTTCCCTATGGTACGCTTGAATTAGATGAAAGAGGTTATCTAAAATCAATAACAGAAAAACCGGTTTATTCTTTTCTTGCCAATACCGGCTTCTATATTATTGAACCTGAATTTTTTGATTATGTACCCGATGGAAAGTTTATCCATATTACCGATATTATTCAGAATTACATTGATAAAAACGGAGGACGGGTAGGAATATATCCGGTTGGTGAGGATGAATGGATGGATATGGGTAATCATGAGGATATGGAAAAGATGATTTCGAAATTGGATATAATTATTTAATTTTGTATATGTATATGGACTAATAATCGGATTAAAAAAGGATTTTGTTGTGATTCGTCAAGTAGTATGTATTCAGGGAATGGGTTTTGTGGGGGCTGCGATGGCCATTGCTGTTGCGAATGCCGTAGATGAAAATAATAGTCCTTATTTTGATGTTATCGGTATTGATTTGGCGAATGATTTAGGAACTATACGGACGAATAAATTAAATCAGAATATTTTTCCTTTTGAAGTTACAGATGATAAATTAAAATCAGCTCTTGACAAGGCATTGTCAAACGGAAATTTTTTTGCGACAACCAATCAAATATTTTATCAAAGGGCAGATATTGTGATAGTTGATATTAATCTTGATATTTCCTATAAGAATGATAACTATTCCGATCCCTATATTGATTTTTCATCTTTCAAAAAAGCAATAGCCGCTATTGGTGATAATATAAAGCCTGATACGCTGATTGTAATTGAAACAACGGTACCTCCGGGAACCTGTGAAAAAGTTGTAAAACCAATTTTAGAGGCCAAGCTAAAGGAAAGAAAACTGCCTTTTGATAAGATAAAAATCGCCCACTCATATGAACGCGTGATGCCGGGAAATGATTATTATGACTCTATTGTCAATTATTGGCGGGTTTTTTCCGGTATTGGTAAAGAAGCGCAAGACGCATGTGAAACGTTTTTATCAAAAATAATCAATACAAAAGATTATCCTCTTACAAAATTGAAATCAACAACAGCATCAGAGACCGCAAAATTGCTTGAAAATTCATACCGCGCTGTCAATATAGCTTTTATCGAAGAATGGGGCAGATTTGCCGAAGAAATTGATGTTGATTTGTTTGAGGTTATAAACGCGATAAGGATGCGGCCAACCCACTCAAATATCCGTCAGCCGGGATTTGGAGTAGGGGGCTATTGTTTAACAAAAGATCCCCTGTTTGCCAAGATGGCAGCTGCGGACTTATTTGACCTAACCGGACATGAATTCCCATATTGCACGAGTGCGGTAGAAATTAACCGTGCTATGCCGCTTGTAACCTTTAAAAAAATTGAAGACCTTATTGGAATTATCAATGGAAAACGGATACTGGTTTTGGGGATTAGTTATAGAGAAGATGTTGGCGATACCAGGTATTCTCCGGCAGAGTTATTTGTAAATGCTGCCATAAAAGAAGGAGCCATTATTGATTGTTATGATCCGCTGGTATCATACTGGCCGGAATTAAATATAGAGCCATTATCTCATTTGCCGCCATTTAACGGCTATGATGTGATAGTTCTGACCGTGTCTCACAAGGAATTTAAAACAATGAATTTTGTGGAAAGAATGGCCGGTGTAAATGTTCTTATTTTTGACGCAAATAATGTTCTTTCAAAGAGCCAAATTGAGCTACTTGAAAAAAAATCATGCAAAATTGCGTTTATAGGAAGAAATAATATAAATGTCTAAGGCACTAATTACCGGCGGAGCGGGATTCATGGGTTTCCATTTGGGTAAATATTTGCTTGCGAAAGATTTTGAAATTGATATAGTTGACAATTTTAGCAGAGGGGCCCATGACTCTGAACTGGAAAACCTGCTTAAAAACAACAGTGTAAAATTAAAAAAGGTTGATTTAATGAATACCAATGAGATAACAAATAGCCTCCATAGTAATTATGATTATATCTTTCATTTAGCGGCAATAGTAGGTGTTGATAACGTAAAAAAACAGCCTTTTGATGTCTTACAAAAAAATATAATGATGCTTATTAACGTGATACAATTCGCCAAAAAACAAAAGAATTTGAAACGTTTCCTTTTTACTTCCACCAGTGAGGTTTATGCCGGAACCTTGTTATACTTTGGAATGAATATACCAACGCCTGAATCAACTCCAATAACGGTTAACGATTTAACCAAGCCAAGAACATCCTATATGCTTTCTAAAATATATGGCGAGGCGCTTTGTAATTTATCAGGACTGCCTGTTGTAATAATCAGGCCGCACAATATCTATGGCCCAAGAATGGGGATGTCCCATGTTATTCCACAGCTTTTGAAGAAAGCACATTTTTTGAAAGAAACGGAAGGCATGGAAGTTTTTTCTCCTGAACACAAACGAACATTTTGTTATATTGACGATGCAGTTCAGATGATCTATTTGCTTGTTAATAATACATCCTGTATAGGCCAGACAATTAATATTGGTAAACAGGATTATGAAATAACAATGTACGATTTGGCAGGACTTATTCTTAAAATAGTGGGAAAAGAGAATGTTATTACCAATATGCAAGAGACGGACGGATCCCCGGCGAGACGCTGTCCTGATATGTCGTTGTTTTTTGAAATGATTGGATATAAGGCAAAAATGTCACTTGAAGACGGTATAAAGGGGACTTACAATTGGTACAGGAAAAATATATTTGGATCAAATTGTGAATAAAAAACTTCTAATTACAGGTGGCAGTGGCTTTATAGGACGAAATCTTTGTAAAAAATTATTGGAAACGCAAGAATTTGATTTTATTTCACCGGATTCAAAAGAAATTGATATAACGAAAAAAGAAACTTTTGCTTTATTATTTGCCGATGAAATATTTCATGTTATACATCTTGCCGGAAAAGTATTTGTCCCTGATAGTTGGATAAATCCTGACGATTTTATTACTGTTAATGCCTTTGGTACAAAAAATATGCTTGAATTTTGCCGGAGATATAATATCTCTTTAACGTACATTAGTACATACCTTTATGGGCAGCCGGAGCATATACCAATAGATGAAGAAGCTCCGGTAAAGGTCAACAATCCTTATGCTTTTTCAAAACACCTGGCTGAACAATTATGTTCATTTTATGCCCAAGAATATGGTGTTAAAATAATTATTTTGAGGCTTTTTAATATTTATGGGCCGGGCCAAAAAGAAAAATTGTTGATACCGCATATAATTAAACAGTGTATTAGCGATAAAGAAATTATAGTGGAAGATATATTGCCTAAAAGAGACTATGTATATGTTGATGATTTTATAAATCTGCTATTAAGTTCGATTAAACAGGTTGATTCAATTAATAGCAATTATGAAATATTCAATGTTGGATCAGGCTATTCGATGAGTGTCGCCGAAATTATTGACACTGTTCAAAATATTTTAGGTACAACGAAGAATGTTGTCTCTAAAAAGAATAAAAGAAAAAATGAAATTAATGATGTTGTAGCGGATATTTCGAAGATCAGAAAATATTTTAAATGGGAGCCAAAATACACATTTGAGCAAGGAATTGCCGAAACCATTGATTATTATGGGACTAAATTAATATGAATAAATACATTCCCATAAACAAGGGAAACTACAGTATGGAAACGCATGAAAGGGAAATGCTATTTGATAAATATCGATCAGAAGGATGGGAACTTGAATACAGGCAATATAGAGACAATTGGGATAAATTTCCTAAATCTTTTTATGTAAATGAATATCCTCTTTTAGTCGATTTGGAATTATCAACACTATGCAATATTAAATGTCCCATGTGTTATACAATAACAGATGAATTTAAAAATAAAATAAAAACAGGTTTTATGGATATTGATCTTTTTAAAATAATAATAGATGAAATTGGAAATAAAGTTCCAGCCATAAGGCTAAGTTTACGCGGAGAATCTACTTTGCATCCTGATTTTATTGAGACGATTAGATATGCACGGAGTAAAGGGATAAAAGAAATATCAACTTTAACAAATGGAAGCAACTTGACTGAAAGCTTCATAAAAAAAATGGTGGATGCCGGGATAGATTGGATAACTATCTCAATTGATGGTATAGGTAAGATTTATGAAAAAATCAGAAGACCGCTAAAATTTAAAGAGACACTGGATAAAATTAAGATGCTTGATAGAATCAAAAAAGAACGGAATTTACATAAGCCGGTTATCAAAATTCAGTCAATATGGCCGGCAATTAAAGAAAATCCTGAAAGTTATTATAATTTGTTTTCGCCGATTGTTGATTTAATTGCTTTTAATCCTTTAATTGATTATTTAAGTAAGGACAAGGATATTTTATATGAAAAAAATTTTTCTTGCCCTCAGCTTTATCAGCGGCTCGTGGTAGGTTCAGACGGGAACGTGATGGCATGCTCAAATGATGAATGTGGAAGTAATATTATAGGAAATGCAAATAATGAAAAAATAAAAGAAATTTGGCATGGTGAAAAACTAACTAAAATACGCGGAATTCACAAGATTGACAATGGTTTTTTAGCGATTGATGTGTGTAAGAAATGTTATATACCAAGATTAACAGAAGATAATGAAACCGCCTGTGTAAATGGCAGAAAGTTTATTATAAAAAATTATGTCAACAGAACCCAGAAGATAGGAGAATAGTATCATGTTTAATAACTATAA
>JAIROC010000437.1 GCA_031257735.1 Bacteroidales bacterium
CCAAGCTTTATAAACTATTAGACGAACTTTCAATACAATATCAATACATAGAACATCCTGCGGCTCCTACAATTAAAATCGCAAAACAATATTGGAAAAAATATGACGCCAAACACTGTAAAAACCTTTTCTTTAGAAATCACAAAGGAAATCAACATTTTCTTGTTCTGTTAGACTGTGACCAAAATATGGATATTCACAGTATCGAACATTTACTCAAACAGGGAAAACTTTCTTTTGCTTCCGAACAGCGACTAATGAATTATCTGGGATTGACCCCTGGTTCGGTTACTCCCTTCGGACTGATAAACGATAAAGAACATCATGTACGTGTTTTCATGGATGCTACTCTACAACAGTCCGATAAATTAAGTTTTCATCCCTGTATCAATACTGCCTCTCTGATAATCAAAAGAACAGATCTGATACGCTTTTTGGATTACTGCCATAATCCATACGAATGGATTACATTATATTAATACATAAACAGCCAAACTTTGACCTACAATTATAAAATACTTCATAACGGCATCCGTATTATTCACAAGCAAATAGCATCCGCAATATCTCATGCGGGAATCATCGTCAATACAGGTACTAGAGATGAATATCCTGATGAAGCTGGTATTGCTCACTTTATCGAACATGTGATTTTTAAAGGAACTCATAAACGAAACACCTATCAGGTATTGTCTTATCTGGAGAACGTTGGCGGTGATATTAACGCTTATACAACTAAAGAAGAAACCTTTTTCTATACTTCTGCTTTAAACGAATATTTTCCCCGTTGTATGGAATTACTCGCTGATATCCTTTTTAATTCCACCTTCAATACCAAAGATATTGAAAAAGAAAAAGAAGTCGTCAAGGAAGAAATTAAATCCTGTAAAGATACCCCCTCCGAACTGATATTCGATGAATTTGAAAACCTTATCTTTCACAATCACCCCTTGGGTACAAATATCTTGGGAACGCCGCAGAGTATCAAAAAAATAAACAAAAGAAAAATAGAACTCTTTATCGACAGAACCTACAATACTAATCAAATGGTTATCGCCGTAGTAGGGAATATTAAATTTGATTATTGTGTGCGTATCATTGAGAAATATTTTTTTGACATTGCCCCCAATGAGCGTTCCTTTCAACGTCTACCTTTCCCCCAAAACAGCGTGGTTAGACACGAAAAAATAAAAATGTATACTAATCAAGCTCACGCTGTTATCGGAAAAGCTCTTCCTAATTACAATGAACGGAAAAATCAAATCGCAACACTCTTAAACAATATTTTTGGCGGACAAGGACTAAATTCCAGACTAAACTTAGCCATCAGAGAAAAAAACGGATACGTTTATAACATCGAATCTACTTATTCTGCCTTGAGCGATACAGGATTATTAGCCATATACATAGGCGCTGACCCCAGAAATATGGAGCGTTGTTTTGATTTAGTATTTAAAGAAATGAAAAAACTTAGAGAACATAAACTCGGTACACTTCAACTTCATCGTGCTCATCTTCAATTCATCGGACAGATTTCTATCTCTTACGAAGCCAATTTGACCGAAATGTTGTCTATCGGTAAAAATCATCTTATTTTTCCCGAAGTGGAAGATATTATCTCTCTCATCCAAAAGATACGAACAATAACCAATACCGAACTGTTAGACATGGCTAATGAAATGCTAATCGAAGAGAATATGAGTAGTTTAACTATCTCCAAATAAAGGCGTGAAAGAACGAAAGTATCAAAGAACAAAAGAAATGATAGCGTTGTGGCTTAGTAATGACGGAATTATGAGTTGCCGTTATCCCTTTTTTTCACTTCGTCCTTTTACTCTTTTGTACTTTTTATTTGTTAATCTTTTTTTGTGTACTTTTGCAGCTTAATAAAAAAATGAAGTTAAAGCCTATAAAACCGTGATAACAAGCCTAAAACCAAATTTCTAATGAAAAAGTTATTTTTATTTCTAACACAAATTTCCATCTTTTGTGCCACTAATAAGACCATCGCACAAGATTTCTCTGCTAATAATAATGAGGGCATAAAAATCTATTATGACATTATATCTTCGACGTCGCCACTGACAGTGAAAGTTATTTATCACACTTACAGTGGCTCTATTGTAATTCCTTCTGCAGTAACCTACAATAACAATATCTATTCAGTAACTACAATCGGGAATAAGGCTTTTTATAATTGTAACAGTCTGACGGCTATAAACATTCCCCATTCGGTAACTACGATTGAAAATGGCGCTTTCGTCTATTGCAATAACTTAACAAGGATAGATGTCGATACAAATAACCCCAATTACAGTTCTGTTGATGGGGTACTTTTTAATAAGCAGAAAAATACACTGATACAATACCCAAGTGGCAAAACAGGAAGCTACTCTATCCCTTACTCCGTAGCGGTTATTGAAAATTATGCTTTTTTCAGCTGTACAGGCTTAACTGACATCATTATTCCTAACTCGGTAACGGCTATCGGAGAAGTCGCTTTTGCTTCTTGTAGCGGTTTGACATCTGTAACTGTCCCTAATTCAGTAACAATGATTACTGATTGGGCTTTTTCTGCTTGCAGTAGTTTAACTTCGGTAACCATTCCCAATTCGGTAATAGGCATTGGTAATCATGCTTTTTCTTCCTGTCGGAGCTTAACGGCTATAGACATTCCCAATTCAGTAACTACGATTGGACATGCTGCTTTTTACAATTGTAGTGGATTAAAGAACATAACAATTCCAAATTCTGTTACTGTGATTGAAAATAATGTTTTTGGAAATTGTAACGGCTTGATTTCGATAACAATTCCTAATTCCGTAACGACGATTGGAAAACAGGCTTTTTACAATTGTAGCGCTCTAACTGCTACATTAACAATTCCCTATTCGGTAACAACTATCGGAGATCATGCTTTTTCTGGTTGCAGCAGTTTGACGGCTATTTCGGTGGATGAGAACAACACTGTATACGCTTCTGATGATGGTGTATTGTTCGACAAAAAACAAACAGTACTAATACGTTATCCTGCTGGAAAGACAGGAAGTTATACTGTTCCGAACTCGGTAACAACCATTAAGGATTATGCTTTTTCTGCTTGCAGAGGTTTGACGGCTGTCATTATTCCATACGCGATTATGGCTATTGGAGATTATGCTTTTTCTAATTGTAAAAGATTAACTGCCATTACAATCAATGCCGCCGTTCCTCCACGAACAGAAAATAATACCTTCTACAAAATGTCAAAAAATATTCCTATTTATGTTCCCTGCAACGCCTTAGTCAATTATAGAAAATCGGATTGGTGGAGTGATTATTTCAATAATATAATTGAAAACTGTGGAGATGATGTCGGTGGAAAAATAGCCGTAAATATACTGACTTATTCTGGTAAACTGTTGATTGAGTGTCGCGATCCTATCAGCGATTATACTGTAAAAATTATAAATGCAAGCGATAAAGAAATAATGAAACTTGAAGCGACAAACAGTAAAACTATTATAGATGTCAGCGCTTTCGCTAAAGGAGAATATAAAGTATCTGTTATTTATAATGAAAAAATAATTGCCTCAAAATATATTGTAAGATAAAGAAGCAAAAAAGTAAACGATGAATGATGAATCATGAATTAAAAATGTGCGAAGAGGCGAAGTCTCGCAGGAATAATAGATTGATAGAAACAGATAAATACCTTCTTTTCCCATCCCGTTTGGGACGGAATGTAATCTGTAAGAGTAGCTTAGCTAATCATTTGGATAAAATTATTCAATGTCTGTTTAACGGCATGTCTGATAGTAGTCCAATAATAATATTTCTACGAATATACTGTTCCAAACGAGACTTCGCCTCTTCGTTTTTTTTTTTCGAAAAAATTATTGAAAAAAATTGTTTGTAGAATAAAAAAAAATTGTATATTTGCACGCAGATAAAAAACAAATATTGGATTAGATGAAATCAGAATTATATAGCATGAAATCAATAGGATACAACATATTTTTTCTTTGGCGCTCCACGTATGATTTGTGGAATTTGCCGATAATTCGGAAAATCTCTGCGAAATTTTTCGATGATGTTGCTATATTTCCATATATAGTAACGAAAATTTCGTATCCTGTATCGAGAATTTTGTATACAACAACGAAACCTCCGTATACAGTAACAAAAGCTCCGTATACAGTAACGAAAACTCCGTATACAGTAACAAAAGCTCCGTATACAGTAACAAAAGCTCCGTATACAGTAACAAAGACTCCGTATACAGTAACAAAGACTCCGTATACAGTAACGAAAGCGCTGTATACAGTAACGAAAGCGCTGTATACAGTAACGAAAGCGCTGTATACAGATACAACAATTATGTGTAATCACTTAAAAAATAGATATATATATGAATAAAGAACGTATTATAAAAGGGAATAAAATAACAAATAAATATTATATATTATGAGTAAAAACTATATTCCGCGTCCAGATGGCGCATTTTTGAATTGGGTAACTGATTTTCTAACAAATTTGAGAGTAATAGCAGATCAGATTAATTTTCCTCGCGAGGTACTTGATAACTTAGATGTTGTACTGCAGAAATATACGGATGCCTATAAAGTATCTCAAAATCCTGCTACAAGAACGAAGGTAAGCATTCAGGCAAAAACAGATGCACGTAAGATATTAGAAAAGGATATTCGACAAATAGTGGGAGAATATTTAGTAAAAAATCACTTGATGACAAACACTAATAGAGAAATGTTAGGATTACCAATACCTAAAACAACTCGTACTCCTGTTGCTGTAGCAGCAGAATATCCCTCTATGGAAACAGATACCAGTGTTTCAAAACAAGTGAGTATATATTTCTTTCCTTTGGGAGGAAAAAGATTCGACGCAAAATTAGACGGACAAAATGCCGTTGAAACGGTTTGGGCTATCAGTGATACCCCCATTGTTGATACGGAAAATTTAACAAATTCTGCAATAGATACACGTAGCCCGTTTACAATTACATTTCAAGGGCATGAACGTGGTAAGATGGTTTATTTTGCTTTACGATGGTTGAATACACGTGGAGAACCCGGACCATGGAGCAACATCTTTAATGTAGTTATTCCTTAATAAGAATTATAGTGTATGGAGGGGGAAGGTGGTTTTCAGTCATCTCATATTTTTTTTCCTTCCCCTTTTCTGTACACTAAAAATTATTAATTGATAAAAAAGAATAGACTATGGATGAAGTTTTAATTGTTCCTGATATTCACGGACGAGATTTTTGGAAACCTGCTTTGAAATATAAAGGAAAGATCATTTTTTTAGGTGATTATACCGACCCGTATCCATGTGAAGAATTTGAGCAGGAAGATGCTTATCAAAGTTTATTACAAATTGTTGAGTTCAAACAGGAAAATCCTGAAAGAGTTACTTTGCTGATTGGTAATCATGAAATGCACTATTATAACGAGTATTATGCCTGTTCACGATTTGACTTTCATTATTTTGATCGCTATAACGCAATACTTATGGGTAAAGAAACCAGCGATCTGTTTCAAGTTTGCAAACAGATTGATAATTATCTGTTTATTCATGCGGGGATAATCAAAGGCTGGTATGATGTACATCTCAAAGAATTATCAAAATTAGGGAAGACGCTGGAAGAACAACTAAATAAATTCTTTTTTACCAACAGGAGAGCTTTTTTTGAAGTTTCCAGATCAAGAGGCGGATACCATTCTGCAGGAAGTCCCCTTTGGGCTGATTTATTGGAGCATTTTAACGAAACAGTACATTTCAATAATGAAATTATACAAATAATCGGTCATACTCGACTGACAGACAAAGACCCTGTTATTATGGATAATGTTTGGATGCTTGATAATCAGAAATTGTATCTGCTGAAAAATAATGAACTTGAGAAATATATCGTATAATAATACAACAATAAAATTAAAAACAAAATGAGTAAAATAAAAGTAGGAATAAACGGATTTGGTCGAATAGGACGTTTGGTATTTAGAGCGGCAATGGAACGAGATGATATGGAAGTAGTAGCAATCAATGATTTATTGGATGCGGAATATATGGCATACATGTTGCGCTATGATACAGTTCACGGTAAATTTAATGGGGCTATAGAAGTAAAAGAAAATTACATGTTTGTAAATGGGAATAAAATTCGCGTTACAGCAGAAAAAGATCCTGTTCACCTGAAATGGGATGAAATTGGCGTAGAATATGTAGTGGAATGTACGGGACTGTTTTTAACAGAGGAACTTGCTGCGGCACATATCACCGCAGGCGCAAAACGTGTAGTGATGTCAGCGCCTTCAAAAGATGAAACACCGATGTTTGTCTTGGGTGTAAATAATAAGTCCTATAAGGGCGAGGCGATTGTATCCAACGCTTCCTGTACAACTAACTGTCTGGCGCCGTTGGTCAAGGTTATTCATGACAAATTTGGTCTTGTCGAAGGCTTGATGACCACCGTCCACGCAGCAACCGCCACGCAAAAAACAGTAGACGGTCCTTCTAAAAAGGATTGGCGCGGCGGCAGGTCTATTCTTGGCAATATTATTCCTTCATCTACGGGCGCGGCAAAGGCTGTAACAAAGGTCATTCCCGAATTAAAAGGAAAATTGACAGGAGTATCATTTCGCGTTCCGACGGTAAATGTTTCAGTGGTTGATTTGACCTGTCGTTTGGAGACGCCAACAAGTTATGAAGAAGTTTTATCGACTGTCAAACAGGCTGCTCAAAACGAATTGAAAGGTATTTTGGCTTATACGGAAGATGCAGTTGTTTCTACGGATTTTATTCATGACGCACATTCATCTATTTTTGATGCAAAAGCAAGTATTATGCTCAACAATTGTTTTGGAAAATTAATCGCATGGTATGACAATGAATGGGGATATTCCAATCGTATTTTAGATTTGATAGCCTACATGAACACAGTTAAGTAGAACTTTATACGGAAGTTTTTTAAAATAGATATATGTATTATTAATAAGTTTTGTGTATCTTTGCCGCATGGCTCTTTAAATGAGAAAAAATGAAGAATACAAAGAAAATGAGAACGTTATTAATGCAGTTATTTTACTGTTTGATGAGAAGAAATATTAAGCGGCAGACAAGATTTACTCATATTATTACATCTCCTTTATTTCAGGAGAAATGGTGAGATTTTAAGTTATTATTTCCCTACAGGCACTTTATGTGTCTGTAGGTTTTTTTAATACTTTTTAGTAGTATCTATATGAAAAAACAAATCCTTCTAATTCCATTTGAAGTTATCCACAAGTACACACGACGTAAGAGGTTGTGTGAAAATACACAAAAACGTTCAAACAACGCCGTCATTGCGAGCCCCGCGAAGCAATCCCTACCCAAAAACGCATTGATTGTTAGGGATTGCCACGTCGTTGTGCTCCTCGCAATGACGACCTCTATTGTTACGAAAATACTTTTCACACAAGCTCGTAAGCAGGAAACTGCGCCATGCAAGAGAACGCTTGACATAGAAGACTTTTGCTTAAAAAGTATCAATAAATGTTCAGGTAATTATGCATCCATCTGTTTTTGATAAGTTAAAATTGTTAGCGGAAGCTGCAAAATACGATGTATCCTGCGTATCAAGCGGAACAACACGAAAGAATATCGCCAAAGGCATAGGTTCTGCGGCGGGGTGGGGTGTTTGTCACAGTTTTACGGAAGATGGACGTTGTGTTTCTCTGTTGAAGATCATGCTGACTAACAATTGCAAATTTGATTGTGCTTATTGTGTAAACAGGAGCAGTAATGATGTTCCGAGAGCAACATTTAGCGTATCGGAATTAGTGGAATTAACCATAGAATTTTATCGACGAAATTATATAGAAGGGCTTTTTTTAAGTTCTGGGATTGTACGTAACGCCGATTATACGATGGAACGCATGGTGAAAGTAGCGAAAGATTTGCGTGAAGTACATAGATACAATGGTTATATTCATCTGAAAGCCATACCGGGAGCAAGTTCCGAACTGATGTCTCAAGCAGGACGATATGCCGACAGATTAAGCGTCAATATAGAATTACCCTCTGAAGAGAGTTTGAAATTAATTGCCCCTCAAAAGGATTATCAAAGTGTTTTTGCACCGATGGGGTATATTCATCAGCGGTTTTTGGAAAGTAAAGAGGAGAAACGTAAATCTCGTTACGCGCCTGTCTATGCTCCTGCGGGACAGAGTACGCAAATGGTTATTGGCGCATCGCCGGAAGATGACAGACAAATTCTTGGTTTGGCGTCTCTTCTCTACCAGCAGCCCTCTATGAAAAGAGTATATTATTCAGCATACATTCCCGTCAATCTATCCGATAACAGGTTGCCTGTAATTGCTTCTCCGCCTCTTGTGAGAGAAAATAGACTGTATCAAGCGGATTGGTTGATGCGTTTTTATCAGTTCAGCATAGACGAAATTGTCAATGATGAGTTTCCTAATTTAGACATGGAAATAGACCCCAAACTCTCCTACGCCTTAAGGCATCCCGAATTGTTTCCCGTAGACATACAAACAGCAGACTATGAAATGATATTGAGAGTTCCCGGAATTGGGGTGAAGTCAGCCAAGTTGATTGTTACTTCTCGCAAATACGGACGATTATCTTCCGAACATTTACGTAAAATGGGGGTCGTCATAAAGCGGGCAAAATATTTTATTACGTGTAAGGAATTATCATCCATGACAGTTAACGAAATTAGACCGGAAAATCTTCGTCAATTGTTTTTGAACCTTACACAGAAAAAAAAGAAAGATAATATGCAATTACAACTGCAACTCATTTTTCCTGACTGATAGATGAACAAAGATTATTTATCGTTTACCTACGACGGTACTTTTGAAGGCGTATTGACGTGTGTTTTTGAGGCATTCGACAGTAACCAATTTCCGCAACAACTCCTGTTTCAGGAGATGACATTATTTTCTACGGAAAATTATTGTGTAATCACAGATGTACAAAAAGCGGATCGTGTGTTGAAGGGATTGAAAAAAAAACTGTCGCCTTTTGCGTTTCAGATGTTATTTACGTGCTGGCTGTCGGAATTGAAGGATATAGATGTGTTACTGTTTCGTTATATTTGCAAGTCTTTCAAGTCATCGGGGTCTATAGAGTTGAACTTTTCCGACGCCGACGTACTGTCATTATCCAAAATATACAAAAAGGTAAGCAGTGAAGCCGAAAAAGTGCGACAGTTTGTTCGTTTCCAGAAAACAGCAGATAAGATGTATTTTGCTGCCATCAAACCGCGATATAATGTATTACCGTTGGTTGTGAATTTTTTTCAGGATAGATTTTCTGACCAACAGTGGGTTATCTACGACATAAAACGCAGTTATGCTCTCTACTACGATTTGATAAAAACAGAAGTCGCCTATTTCGACGACTTGAAAATGAATGAACTCAACGGGAAATTACATCCTGATTTGCTCGCCGAAGATGAAATTTGTTTTCAGGATACATGGAAACAATATTTACAGGCGATTTCTATCAAAGAACGTAAAAATCTTAAACTCCAAAGACAACATATTCCCAAACGTTTCTGGAAATACCTAACCGAAAAACAAGGACGCTAATTAATAATTAGGACAAGAGTGAATGAAAGGGATACTGATTTTGGGCAAATCGCATTTTCGCACTTATGAAAATATCAGAGATACGAAATGAGCATTTTACAATATTCATAACCTATAAATATAATTCATAACTCGGACAGTCATTGTCAACTACTTTTTTATCTCTGTTTTCGTATTATTTTTTTTTATACCTTTGTACCCAGATTTATTACGATAAAATTACAACGATATGATAGCATTTAATTTTAATTTAGACAGAGCATTAAATGCCATTCTTTATGTAGCAAGTAAGCTGAAGGTAAGCGACTTTCATAAAATATTTAAGATATTATATTTTGCGGATAGAGAACATTTATCAAAATATGGGCGACCTGTTACGGGCGATACATATATTAAGATGGAATCGGGTCCTGTTCCTTCCAACATATATGATATTCTCAAAGCTGTCAGGGGAGATAGTTTTTTTTCTTCAAAGGCTGACAATTTCGCCAAAATGTTTACTGTTGAAGCTAACTACATTATTAAACCGATACAGAAAGCTAATATGGATTATCTGTCCAAGTCGGATATTATTGAATTAGATGCGTCTATAGATAAATGTAAGGATAAATCTTTTGAAGAATTAAAAATTTTGTCTCATGATTTGGCATGGAATAGTGCAAAAAACAATTCCCCCATTTCTTTTGAAGACATCTTGAGAGAGGTTGGTGATGACGGAGACTATATTAATTATATTGCTGAATTTTCAGAACGTAGTCTATCGTAGATACTATGGATTATAGAAGTGTATTAGCAGATGTTTTAATTAGTGTCTGTCCGAAAACTATCAAACGTTTCGTATATTCGTCATTATGAGTTGATACATTTTGAAAACAGGCAGGATCGACATGTTGAATAATTACACTTTCATAATGTCATTTTGTCCATCATGAAATAGAATTAAAGAATGTCTCTTTTACAATGGCTGAAAGCCATAAATCATTAGCACAGTGGCAACGCCCTGTGAAATGAACGATGCCCACTCTCTCTCAAGCCCTGAAAGGGCGAAATCCATTTTTTCCCAAAATATCATTTCATCATATAATTGATTACGCCCTTTCGAGGCTGTGTGAAAAGTATTTTCGTAACAACAGAGATCGTCATTGCGAGTAATCGATTTGATTCTCAAAAGCACAAATGCAATGACGCTTTATGCCTCATAATACGGCATTTATAAAAAGCGTCATTATAAGGAGCGCAGCGACGTG
>JAIROC010000481.1 GCA_031257735.1 Bacteroidales bacterium
GTTGTTTTTTTTTTTCTCTCTCTCTCTCTCTCTCTCTCTCTCTCTCTCTCTCTCTCTCTCTCTCTCTCTCTCTCTCTCTCTCTCTCTCTCTCTCTCTCTCTCTCTCTCTCTCTCTCTCTCTCTGCAAAAATCGTGCCAAAGTAGTCAGATTTTACCATCTTAACCACTTTTTTTTCAAAACATCTATGCACAATCATACAATTCATAATCGATATCTAAATTTTCTTTTTCAATAATGAGTGCAAAAGTAGTAATAATTTTTCGATACGGTGCAAATTTTTTTCAAAATAATTTTTCGGTCTTTCAAAAACAGTTGTCAATCATAACCATACACGAGTAAATTTTTTTTTCTACGCATGGTTTTTTTCAAAAATTAGCGTTCAGACGACATGGATTAAACCGATTTTTGCGGATTTTTCCTAAAAAAGGAAGATTCTTCACACTTTTGCTATACTCGGGACAGTCTCCTGTGCTATGGTGTTCAAAGATAGAAAAAAGAAACCTTATTTCCCCAACAAAACAACCTTAGTAGCAATGTAATATCACACAAAAACAACCTTATTACCTTATTGAATTTACTCCAAAATATCATCGATTTAATAAGGTAATAAGGTTGGATGATGAATTTGTATATTCCTGCTACTAAGGTCGTTTTGTTTTTTTAATAAGGTGTAAATAAGTGTACTGTAATGAGACCGCTTGGGTTTGTTTGTATTTATATGTTTTCTATCTGAAGAAGGTTTTTTTTTATCATTGCTATCGTCTTTTTCAGAAGAATATTTTCCTCTTGATATTTCTTTGATTTTGACTTCCATTTATCGCGCCCTTCTATTACTTCTACTAATCGCGCTTTTAATGCCTTGTTCTCCAATCTACGGCTTAATGCCAATTCTTTCCAGTTTTTTTCGTCTGCCATAATGCCTGTATCTTTTTATAATAAATTGCGGGTGCAAAGATAATGAAAATTTTTATGGTTGGTGTTTTTTTTTGATATTTTTACGATTTATGCCACTCCACCCGAAGGGTTCAATGTGAATAACCCCCAATGAAGCGAAGCGATTGGGGGGTAACAGCGATTGGGGGGGTAGCGAAGAAAAAACCGAGAAATCAAAACGAAACAATTCGGATATTTGATACAGTTATTACTTGACAACCCCTTATGTGTTTTGGCGCTGTCGTAAATTGAAAAATATAGAAGTCCCATGGCGTACGCCATTTGCCATATCTAATATCTTTAATGAAGTTGATTTGGCTTCTGCCGTTTTAAGCGTTCCCAGGGGTACAAAAGCATCATATCTAAACGCCTACGTCTGGAAAGATTTTGGAATAATAGAAGAACACGATTGAAGGTTGTAAGTCATAAATTGCAGTAGAGTATTATCTACTACAGGCTACGTGTTAAAAAACGGGAAAAGTCCAAGTTACAGCCGTAATTGAGGCAAAAAAAACGAAAAATGCCACGACGACAAGCGTAACCGGAGAAAAAAAGTTATAATGTATAAAAATTTCATGTATATTTGCACTTAAAAAAATTTAGTAATTATGGTTGCAATTAGTGTTTTAGTTCCTGTGTATAACGCAGATGCCTTTATAAGGGAGGCGATAGACAGCGTCTTGTGCCAGTCGTTTCGCAATTTTGAACTGTTGCTAATGGACGATGGCTCGACCGACTGTAGCGCTGATATTATACGTTCGTATTCCGACCCGCGCATACATTACGAATTGTGTCCTCACGATTTTATTGCTACTTTAAACAGAGGGATTGAGATTGCACAGGGAAAATATATCGCACGATTAGACCACGATGATATGATGACGCCCGACCGCCTCCAAACTCAATACGACTTTATGGAAGCGCATCCGGAGATTGCCGCCTGCGGAGCATTTATGCAGACCTTCGGCGACAGTTCGCATATAATCTATATGCCTGTGGAGCATAACGATATTGTACAGACCATGTTACTGTATGATACGATGTCTAACTCCACCGGATTTATCAGGCGGAGCGTATTGATGGAACATAATATCCGTCATGAAAACGGATACTCTTTTGCCGACGATTATAAACTGTGGACAGAAATCGCAAAAGTGGGGAAATTAGCCAATATCCCCAAAGTACTCACTAAACACCGAAAGTCGAACAAACAGACAAGCGCTATACACGGCGGAGCAATGTGGGCAGCTTCGCTTGTTATACAGGACGAATTGCTTCAATATTTCCTGAAAGCTTTTACGCCAACCGGCAAATTGGATACAATGGTTGCGGAAAAACTTCTGCCGGGTATTGAAGAATTGAACAATAAAGGTTTCTTTTCACGGGATACATATTTTAAATTCATGTATGAACTGATACACGGATTAACTCTAAGAAACTGTTTTAAACTAACTTAGGATGACTTATGAACCGGAGAACAGTTGTAATTAGTATTTTTAATATCCGTGCAGACATTTGTTTAACATAAATTAACATAAATTAACATTTTTTAACGGTTATAATGAAAAATTATACACTACCTTTGCCTCGTAAAAATACATGTTGAAATGGTCACAATTAGTGTTTTAATGCCTGTGTATAACGCAGATAGGTTTATAAAAGAAACGATAGACAGTATTTTATGCCAGTCGTTTCGAGACTTTGAAGTGTTGGTAATGGATGACGGCTCGACCGATTGTAGCGCTAATATTATACTTTCGTATTCCGACCCGCGCATACATTACGAATTGTGTCCACACGATTTTATTGCTACTTTAAACAGAGGAATTGAGATTGCACAGGGAAAATATATCGCAAGAATAGACCATGACGATTTGATGACGCCCGACCGCCTCCAAATTCAATACGACTTTATGGAAGCTAACCCACATATCGCAGCTTGTGGAGCCTGTATGCAGACTTTCGGCAACAGTTCCTATACCATTAATGTACTCACAGAACACGACGACATTGTACAATATATGCTGCTGGGCAATCCAATGGCAAATCCTACGGGTTTTATCAGACGAAGTTTTTTGCTGGAACACAACATCCGCCACGAAGACGGTTATTTTTTTGCCGACGATTTTAAGCTTTGGTCGGAAATAGTCAAAGCAGGCGGCAAGTTAGCCAACATCCCGAAAACGCTGACAAAATACAGAACCTCCGACAAACAGGCAAGCGTCGTAAATTACGGACAAATGATGGCTGCCTCGCGAGTCATACGGTATGAAATGCTTCAATACTTCCTGAAATCTTTTATTCCAACCGACAAATTAGGCGAAACGGTTGCCGAAAAAGTCCTGCCGAGTATTGAAGAATTGAATGATAGGGGTTTCTTTTCACAGGATACCTATTTTAAGTTTATGTACGACTTAATTCATGGACTAAGTCAGAGAAACAGTTTTAACTTTCAAAAGAAATGAGATATGAACCGACTAACCGCCATAATACCTTTTTTGAACGAAGGCGATGAAATAGACAGAACCCTTGCAAGCATTCGCGAAACTGCTGGAGACAATGTAGATATCGTACTGATTAACGACAATTCGCAGGATGCAACCGATTACGAAACGGTTGCTCGAAAATATAACGCCCGCTACCAGTATAACTCCACAAGGCAGGGAGTGGCGCAATCGCGCAATATCGGAGTGGAACTCTGTGAAACGCCTTATTTTATCCTGTTTGACGGACACATGCGCTTTTATCATAACGATTGGTGGAACGAAACCGTAAAGGCGCTCGACGATAACGACCGTGCAACATATTGCCTGCGATGCCTGCCTTTGGATGACAAGTTTCAACTGATGGAAAATTCTTCAATGGGAGCTTGTATAAATTTCTCCGAAACCGATGGATATGGAATATTGGATCCCGCATGGAGATACGGGGATAACGGAGTAGATAAACCAATGCTTCAGATACCCTGTGTGTTGGGCGCCTGCTATGCTTTGAGCAAACGCTATTGGACATATCTGAAAGGTTTGACGGGATTAAGAACATACGGATGCGACGAGGCATATCTAAGTCTTAAAACATGGCTGGAAGGCGGCAGTTGTGTATTGTTGAAAAAAATAAAAGTTGGGCATATATTCAGAGCAAAAGCTCCTTATGCTATGCCTTCATTTGATTTTATGTACAATAAACTTCTTATAACAGAATCGGTGTTGCCATACGAACAAAAGAAAACGGTGTTTTCGAACATGCAAAAAAGTAATTCCTACGAATTTACCGAAGCCATGAAACTGTTGGTTACCAACAAAAAATTGGTTGCCGAACTGAAATCCTATTATCAACAGATTTTTACCTGCGATATTGATTCGTTTATTAAATTTAATCAGGATATGAAATGATAAATAAATAATATTAAATAAATTGTTAAACTATTAAATTTGTAAAATTATGACAACAAAGAAGGAAGAACTTGCAAAGCAAGTAGGCATGAACCCCGAAGAAGCTGACGAGCTTTTCTCGGAAGAGACGTTAAAGTCTATGGAAGATAATCCGGTTATTGATGCTGAAGCAGATCCGGGACAAGGTTTTTGTGGGAGTGGTACTTATTGTGCTACACAATGTGGATGTTCATCCACGCCAACGCCAACGCAAGAAGGAACACAATGGCATTGTGGAGCGGGCGCTTATTGTGCCGTACAATGTCAGTGTTCGGGACCGTCCCCTACACCCTACCCAACATCTACACCTGGCGGAAACACACAAACATATTGTGATGCGGCGTATTGTGCTCCTCAATGCGGATGTAATAGATAGATGTTGAGAACATGTTAAAAAGGTGTTACGATTTTTAACGCAAAAATTTTTCACAAGGTCGCTATTTCACAAATTTAGTGCTTTTAAAGCGACCTTTGTGATTAATTTTATTGATTAAATTGGAATTAATATTGATTATGTATAAATGATATGTATAAATTAAGTAAATATAATTATTTCATAAAGTACAGGCAGCGTATTATTTACTTTAATGGCTTCACCGGATTATCTTTTTCGGTTTCTATAGAAGAACATGAGAAGTTGAAAGAATTATTCAATGATTTGATTTCTTTTCATATACAATATAGCAGTATATTTTACCGAATCAAAAATTGGGGATTTATTGTGAATGAAGATATAGACGAAACAGATATAATCAGGTATAAAAACAAGCAAGCAGTTTTTTTGGACAAGTTCTACAGGTTGATTATTAATCCTACTTTGGATTGTGTTTTTAATTGCTGGTATTGCAGTCAGCATACACAAAATATGGGAGGAATGAAAAAAGAGACAGTAAATAAAGTGAAAAGACATATTGATGTAATGGTCAAAGATGAAAAAATAACAGGATTGTTTTTAGACTGGTTTGGAGGAGAACCTCTGATGTATTTTGATGAAATAATATATCCTATAGCTATGTACGCTTTTGAATCGATAGAACAACATAACTTGCCACATCGCCACCATGCTACAACTAATGCCTATCTTATAACTCCCGAAATGGCGAATAAAATGAAAGAAATAAAACTGAACAGTTTCCAGATCACCCTTGACGGAGATGAAAAACGTCATAATACTATACGCAATGCAAATGGCAAACCAAGTTACAAACGCATTATGGAGAACATTATACTGCTTTGTGAAACTATTCCTTATACAAAAATCATTCTCAGGCTGAATTATGATAATGCGACTTTGATTAAAAGCAACATGCAGACAGTGTATGAACAAATACCTCAGCAGCATCGAAACAAAATCAGGTTGGATTTTCAGCGGGTATGGCAAACATATGAACATAATGTTGGAGGACAAAAACCAAACGAATCTTTACGTGAGTTGGAAAAAGATGTCGCTTCCATGGGTTATTCATATCCTGTTTCTAACATATTTTCAATCGGCAAATCAGTCAAATGTTATGCCGACAGATATTATCATACTGTGATTAATTATGATGGGAAAATTTATAGATGCACGGCATTCATGAATAAGGAAGCCGGCGTTTTACATGAAGACGGTCATATCAGTTGGAACGAGAGTGTTATGAGCGATCTATACGGCAAGGCTCCTTTCGAAAATGAGAAATGCCTGTCCTGTAAACATCTCCCGATATGTTTGAGTACCTGTACTCAAAGAATTAAAGAAAACAGATGTATGATGGACAGTTCGGAAATTTCGTATGACCAGTTTATTATTAGTATGTATAACAAAAAAACAGTATAAAATGAGAGTATTATTGTATAATTTATTGTTTTTATTAAAGCGATTCAGAACCTCAAGCATCCTGAACATTATTGGTTTGTCGGTAGCCTTTGCTGTGTTTTATGCAATTATTGTCCGGACATATTATGATTTGAGTTTTGACAGGAATTTTGAGAAAGCGGACAACATTTATCTATATACCACACGTCATAATAACGGTCCCCGTCTTTTGGATAAGACAAACACTCAAACACCAAAAGAACTTGCAGGAAAATTTCCCGAAATAAAAAACTCTTGTTTCATGAAAGATTATGGAAAAATCATGTTTGAAGTCGAAGATTCCATGAATAATCTGCACGAATTTCATGAAAAATTGATACGTGTCGGTGGAGATTTTATAGATATGTTCATCCCCAACAATATCATCATGGGTGATGCCCGCCAAATATTTACTGCGAACGATAAAGCGATGCTTACGGAAAGCATGGCAAGGAAATTTTTCGGAAATGACTATCTTGTGGGAAAATCTTTAGTCTTTCATCAACAAAATCGAAGAAATAATATAACAGTTGTTGCAATATGTAAGGATTTTCCGGATAATTGCAGTTTTGAGAATGGAGTTTATCTTAATCAGCCTGAACGTTTGGAGGGTGACAGGGGATATACTTCATATTTGGAACTGATTCCCGGAAATAAAGATAAATTGTTAACGAAAATCAATAAGGAATATGAAAAAACAAAAACGGATTACGACAACCTGCGTGCAGAGCTAATCCCCCTGCCGGACATACATCTTAAATTTCCGGGCAAGGGAGGCTTGGGTACGACACTATCACTGTTAGCAACAGGATTATGGCTCATGATTATTGCATATATAAATTTCGTCAATTTTTCTATTGCAATGGCGCCTGTCAGGCTCAAAGGATTCAATATAAGGAGAATACTTGGAGAAAATCCATTGTTTCTGAAATTTTCCATTGCCGTTGAATCAACGCTTATCTCATTTGTCGCTTTCCTGCTGTCGCTCTTATTTATTCATTACTTCAAAATAAGTGTGAGTAGGGATTTTCTACAGGTTGACCTGTCTCTCTCGAAAAATATTTCTCCATTGTTACTGGCTGCCGGTGCATCTATAATTATGGGCTTTTTAGTCGGAATATATCCCGCCTTTCATGCAACTACATTTAATCCTGCGATTGCACTCAACGGGTCTTTTTCTACTTCATTCCATAGTAAAGCCTTGAAAAATACCTTAATTGTCTTTCAATTTATTACAGCTGTTTTTACAATTATTGTCGCTTTTTTTATAAAATATCAGCATGATTATATGCAGAATAAACCATGGGGGCTGACAAAGGAAAATGTAGTTTATTTCCAAATAGGAAAAATGCCGGCTCATAATCGTAAAGTTTTTGCTGCCGAATTAAAAGAAAATCCGGATATTATTGACATAGCGCTTTCGACTTGTGTACCCAGTGAGACGCTGAATGAGATATCCCGCGAATATGGAGGTAAATGGATTAAAATGAAAACATGGGAAACAAGCGCCAACATTCTCAATTTTTTTGACATAAATCTCGTTGAAGGACGTGATTTTGAAGATGAAGACTGTTATGGAACTGAGAAAATAATATGTAATATGACAGCCTTTAAAGATATTATGACAGCCTTTAAAGATGCTAATAATAACGTAATAGGAACAGATTTTGCATGTAATTATGCGTTTACGGGAGGTATGACTGAAATTGTCGGAGTAATGGAGGATTTTCATTTTCAATCTTTACATAAATCCATTCAACCGATGGCTTTTGTTGTAGGAAAAGATTATACGACTCTTTTCTCAAACTATATGCTCATTAAAATCAATGGGAAAAATCGAGACAAAACGGTTAATTATATCAATGATACATGGAAAAAATTCAGTAAGGAATTTCTCGATCTTCATTTTTTGGATGAAACAATTAACAAACTGTATGAGAAAGAAAATAATCTCGCCAAACTGCTTACAATATGTGGTTTAATCACTATCATTGTCGCGATTATGGGCGTTTACGGTTTGATACTGTTCAACGCCAAGTCGAAACGTAAAACAATAGCGCTTCACAAAGTGCATGGAGCATCAATAATGGAAGTTATACTGATGTTGAATCGCGGTTTCCTGATTCAGTTTGCGGTGGCATACATTATTGCCGTGCCGGTGGCGTATTATGCGGTGAATCGCTGGCTTGAGAATTTTGCGTACAAAACGCCTATGTACTGGTGGGT
>JAIROC010000487.1 GCA_031257735.1 Bacteroidales bacterium
CCGGCCAATACTTCGCCGTAACAGACCGAATTGATTCCCACTTTATCGAAAACAGCAATTTCGTCGGCGTTAAACATCTTGATTTTTCGCTGATTGGCTTCTTCGTTGGGACTTTTGTAATGGCGCAATTCAAATAAAGTACGGTCTTTGTCCGGCGTTCGCATTCTTGGAATTTTGTCAAAAGCCTCGCATAACAAACTTTCAAACTCCGAATATACTGGGTTTGGCGCTGTCTGCTCATAAAACGACTGCGCCGCTTTCCTGAAAACTTCGTCGTTCCAAATCTCGTGTTTAACATTAAGATAGCTTGCAATATCTTTATAAACAAGCAATAAGTAACGAATCGAATCTGTTTCTTTATACAGTTTGAATGCGCCGACAGTAACATTTTGCCGGTTGTAAGCCGGAATCAAAGTTTCGCTAAAAAAATTGTCGAGCGCCTCCGTTCCATTGCCGTTAAGCGTATAAATCCGCCATTCATAAACCTCTTTTACTGTCAAATTTTCGTTTGGCACACCCTCGTTACATGCGCCAAACAACATAATTATTGCTATAATAATCAACCGGTTTAACCTTTTACACATATCGTTATCGTTTTATGTTATATAAAATTATCAGACACAAATGTACAAAATATTTGGAATCTCAAAAAAAGCAGTATCTTTGCGGCTCGAAAAACATAGTTTTTATGCAAGATTGGAAACAGATATTATTGAACATCTACACGCCTGAAATGGGTTCTATTTGGGCTGTGTACAATGGTATATGGAATAATTTGTTTGCCGCCAACAAAAATTCATACGATTATCATCCTGCCGTAGTTGGAAAGATAAACGAAGATAAAATAAGTTGTAAAATCATACCGGGGACAACGAAAGACTATCAAAAGGGAACCGGCGTATTCAAAGTCCGGCTTAACACGTATAATCCCGATTATAAGATAACACACTTTCTGCTAAACCTCTGGATGACCATTAGCAATAAAGAACTGTTAAAAATGAAAAGAGGTTGGAATGGCATTGAAACTTTAAGCGAAACGCAAATAAAAGAATTGAAATTGCAAATCAAAATTTATTGGGAAATAGATGTTTAGAGTTGATTACATACAAGAATTGATTTCGGGAAATCTCTCGAAAGACGGTTATAATAACATACTTAACAGTATCTCGTTTTTTACAAAAAAATATAACTGGGCAAAATCTATTATCGTTCAGTCCGATAAATCAATATACTGGTCGGCTGAAGATATAAAAGAATTGACGCATCAATTCTTTTCATGGGCGCTCGAAAAAGGAAAATTTGTTTACCTGAATAAAATCCCGGAAAACTACCTTTCGTATTACTTTTCGCAAATATTAATGTCCTTTGTTTCAGTGCGAATCAGTGAAGAACAACAAAAAACCGGATTGAGTTTTGAAAAATGTAAAAAGTTGGTATCAACCATTGTCGCTGAAAAATATTTCTCAAAATCAATCGATGAGACCAAATATGTATATGACAAACCTTTTTATAAAGAAGATGTTAAAGATATAAGCGAAATAGATAACCGGTTAAAAAATTTGTCTCATCACTATATTCCCGAATCGATAAAGCATTATAAGCCGTTGATTCTAACGGCACTAAAAGATATTTTCAACACGACGGAATCGCCTGTCGCTGTTCAAAAACTGATTGAAACAGTCTTTGAACTGTTCGACCAAACATCATTCTCCAACTTCAACATACAAACAGAAGAAGAGAATAAAGAAGAAAATACGGAAGTCAACAACCACAAATACAGTGTTATAATTAATAATCTGCTCGCCGGATTATCGAACGAAGACGCAAAAATCATATCGGAATACCTCTTCCAATCATACGGAGAAATATCATTATCCGAACTCGCAAACAAATATAACCTCCCCAAAAGTACAGTACATCACAAAACAGAAACTTTCAAGAAAAAAATATTGCAAAATTATATCCCTGACAACGAGGAAGATGGAATAAATTTTATACAAAAATTGTCGAAAGCATTGGACGAATTGGCAAAATAACGGTATATATAAAGAAAACAAAAGAAAGTTTTATGAATACAATAATACAATTTCTGAAAGATAACACAACGCAAGAGAAAATGAAAAAATTCAACACTCTTGCCAAAGATATCGAAGATATCAATCAATTGTTTAATAGCCAAAATATTGCCCAAAGCAGACACGTGAAATTAAGACCGAAAATTCAACCAAACCAAATTTGGTTAATAAAAAACGAATATCTTGATTTTCTCGGAAATACACAAAAAACAAGCCATCCATTCTTGGTATTAATAACCAGCGATATCGACGAAATAGACGAAGAAAAATTTGTAAGAACGCTTATCGTCAGCCCCTTCGTGGAAATGGCAACCGAACAGGACGAAATTTGCAGCGATGCATCAATCATCGGGTTTCCTTTTTTGGTCGAAACATGGAACGAACAACCTGTATTGACCGAAATTCTTGATGAATATGTCGGTTATTATGAAGTAAAACAGACTTTTTCCGGTCAGGAAACTTTTTCCGGTCAGGAAACCTTGACATCCATGCAATGGGAATTTCGAGAACTGGAAATTTCGAGGGCAAAATATCTCAATCATACCATTATCGCGTTATTGTCTTTTGCGGATAACAATACAAATAAAGAATTTAGCGCAACAATATCTTTTTCCGGCAAAACGAAATTCCTTTATTACCCGCAAGAAAATCTATCTACAAATATTCATTACTCAGTGCACGAACCTGAAGTCGAATATTTGCCGAAAAATAAATCGGATGCAATGCTGCAAGACAAACATATTTCGTATTTTGATAAAACCCTTCCATTTGAGATAAATATCGAAAAAAATGGCGACGGTTTTGCTTTAGTTGTCTTTACTGCGGACAATGTTGAATTGTTTGATCCAAATAATGTGAAAATAAATGGCTTATCACACGATGAGCAGACAGTTTTTTCTCCACTGGCAAAAGGATTATACACCATAAACTCAAAACAAATTCAAAAACCCATAACGATAAGATTAAAATAATCCGGAATAAATATTACCTTTGCAGGCTGATATTTTGATGATGTTAAAGTTTAGGACATATCTTTTTGAACTGATATTGTGGATGTTGCTCCCATCGG
>JAIROC010000359.1 GCA_031257735.1 Bacteroidales bacterium
TCCACCAAAATGAATCACTATAATCGGGACAGTTTGGAGATTTACATGCTTGCTCCCATACAAGTACTCCCCATTTATCGTAAATTTCTATCTTAAATTCTTCAAAAGTTCCCCTATCTTCAAGCGGACGGAAAACATATTTTTTTCCGTCACTGCCTACAGGTGAAAAAATATTGGGAAAATCCAAACCTTCAAATATCATGACTTCATGCGATATACTGTCTGTGCAGCCATATTCATCTGCTATTTGCAATGAAACTATAAAAGAACCAAAGGTAGTATATCTGTGTACAGAATTTTGTAAATAACTGTCTCTTTCATCGCCAAAATTCCAGTACCAATTTGTTATTTTAGTATCTCCTTGATTAGATTTATCTATAAATTGTATTTCTTCCCCTAAACTTGCTGTTTGAGGATTTGCTTCAAACTCTGCCACAGGTCCTTTTATTTGTTCTACTGTTATCGTCTCTTCATCTATGCAAAATGTATCACTAATGGTTACCTTGTATATTCCTGCTTTAAGTCCTGTTATGGTTGCTGTTGTATCTGTTTGTCCTTCCCAGACATATTTAAGTGTTGTTGGTTCTTTGCTCTCTACTGTAAGTATTATTGTCCCATTCTCTTTGCCACATATTTCGGGAGTTGTTTCTACATCAATCTTAATATTTACAATGGTAAAGATTGTCTCTAATGTTTGCGTTGTCATATTGTCTTCATAGAGAATAACCATCTTTATTTGATAAACGCCCGGAGACATGGCTTTGCTCCACGTAAATTGGTCGCGAGCAGCAATTTCTTCCACACTATTAATATACCATTTCAAATGTCCTGGCTCTGTACTTATTTCTCCGTCTATTTCAGCGTGAAACTGTAAAGTTTGCTCACAAATAGTTATTGAATCAAATTCTTGATAATGAATATCATTTACATAAAAAACAGCGCCTAAATTACGCATAGCGGATGCTAATAAATAATAATAACTTTCCGCACGCCCCATCCCATAACCCATAACAATAAGTCCTCCAACTAAATTTGTAAAAAGATATGTTGATGTGTCATTGGTAAGTGGCATATTGTAAAACGAATAACCGGAAGAATGATCATACCAGGCGCCACCGCTCAAAGATTGCTCTGTTCCAATGCCTATTTTTACAGTAGTACTATCTTTGGTAGCGGTAGAGGTAATCACTAAAACATGGTGTGAATTTATATTGGTAGTACAACAGGGAACAAAAGGGACAACTAAAGACGATTTTATTTTTTGTTCGATAGCAGGTAGCCATGCTTGTGCTGGATCTGAGATAGTATTACCAATAATAGCAAGATTATACCTATAACCAGTAAGGTATGTACACACGCCTACAGGTTTGTTGGCTTGGATATAGCAACCATTGCTATCTAATGATACTTCCAATTCTACCCATTGACCTGCATTGAGGTTGGTAAACTTAGTTTGTCCACCCTGAGAAGTTAGTATTGTCCCCCCCGTTTGTGAAATATTTGTTCCATTTTGCGAAGCTACAATACGCACTATATCTCTGACACGATGACTGACAGGGACAAAAAAGTTTTTTCCCCAAGTAGAAACAGGGGCTAATTGTTCAAACAAAACATCTTGTGCATAGAAACGATCGCTGGGAATCTCAATCGCTTTATACAAGGAAAAGAAAGCTATCGGCTTATCGGAAATAACATGATTACCAGTCATATCATAGTCATTAGAACGAAAAAGATTATAATAATATACTTCTCCTTTATTAAGTACTGCCGCTAATGTACCGTTATAATATACATGGGTATTGTTTTGAGTAGCTATAAATGCGTAAGCATCATTATGACCAAGGTATGAGATATGATAATAATCTGTTCCCAAAGCTGTTACAGGAAGTATATGAGTAGCATCCGTAGTGGCGGGATATTGATTAAGCGCATAAATTGTAACAGGAGTATTCGTTGTAATACAGACGCTATAATCACTTATCCCTGTTATATCATTATAGACAACTTGCCTTTGGGCAAGCGTAAGTTTATGCGTAAATACATTCCATGCAGCAATAGAAAAAAAAACTGAATCATTCAAATGCGTGAAGTAAATAATACCTGTAGCTGACTGATTGCCTGATATAATACGTATTTCCAAATTCACTGTATCATAAGACTTACTCGAGTTGCTCCCAAGCGTTAACCAAAATTCTGTCCCTTTTATATCATACTGTGCATACAACGGAAAACTGCATAAGAGAAACAAAACTATAACAAAAATATAATATCTCTGTTTCATGATCAATTTGGTTCTTTGAATGATGATAAGGTAACAAAATATAATAATTTATCTATTGCTCATCATTAATACTATTCTTTAATTATTTTCCATACGGTTTCCTCATTCTCCATTTTTACCTTAATAAGATACATTCCACTTACCAAATCACTTACAGGAAGAGATGCCTGCCTGCCATTTATCTTTTTTAATATTTTTCCGCTAATACTGTAGATGGTAATTTGCTCTACTTGGGAAAAAGATTGAATATAAATCCTTTCTTTTACAGGATTGGGATAGATAAGAATCTTATCTAAATCTGACTGATTATTTATCTCGTGTATTGATACGCCATCGTTAAAATTAGCCGTTATGACAGTATCCTGTATTACTGTAAAAGAAAACGGATTATCCGTAGAAATAATAACACCATTACTTGTCCAATTTTCAAATTGATAGTCTGCATTAGGTGTTGCTTCCAAAGTTACAGTGTCTCCTGCGATATAATAAACTTGGTTAGAAATATTATCATTGACAATTCCCTGTAAAGTATCATTGGATAATGCTATAACTGAAAAAATTCCCTTTATTAAAAAATCTTTCCACACAGGAGCTTGTTGATAAAAGTTTAAGGAAGCTGAAAGAACTTTTAATACACAAATAGATTTATTCACCCCTTCAAATACAGTAGGATCAATTGATACAGGTGTTGGATTCAAATTGATGATTTCAGTTAATTCACTACAGCTTTTAAAAACTTTACCTGCAATAGAAGCCAATCCTGCGGGTAAAGAAACAGTAGTTAATCCGCTACACTCAAAAAAAGCGCCAGCCTCGAGAAAAACCAGTCCTGCGGATAAAGAAAGTGAAGTCAGTCCGCTACATCGCCAAAAAGCATACTCGCCAATAGTTTCTAAATCATCAGAAAAAGAAACAGAAGTCAATCCGCTACATTCACCAAAAGCATAGTTTCCAATAAAAGTCAAACTGTCAGGTAAATGAAGTGTTGTTAATCCGTTACATTTATTGAAAGCAAAACTTTCGATAGTTGTCAGGTTATCGGGGAATATAAGTTGCCCGCTTAATCCGCTGCAAGCATAAAAAGCACGACGTCCAATAAACCTCAAAGACTTGGGCAATGTAAGCGTACCTGTTAATCCACTGCAACCAAAAAAAGTATTATCCCCTATTTTTGTAATACTATCTCCTATTTCCAAAAATTTAAATGTCAAAGATATACCATTCCAAGGGAGATCAATATGAGTAAAAAAATCCGGCATATCGCCACTACCGGTAATTTTCAATGTAGTATCTCCATCGTTAACAAGCAATTCCCAATAGGTATTGGAAGTTCCTATTCGTTGGGGTTGGGAAAAGGAATTTATGCTTACTAAAAGCAAAATTGTCAGTAAAATTAATTTAATTGTTTTCATTTTTCACTACTTAGTTTGAATAATACAGTGTTTAGCCCTCTTTATGGGCTAAACACTATTATCATAAGTTACTGAACACAGGGCGTAAGATACGAATTACTTATAACTTTCATTATATCATCAGGGGTATTCGAATCTCCACACCATTGCCATTTATTTGGATCATTATATTCATTGGGATTATCTATACTCCCTATATAGGTGGCACAAAAAACGCCAGTCACTAAGGGAACGCCTTCTATACAATCTATAAGATAGTATTCGCCACTTATTTGACCATTACAGCATTGTAAAGCCCAAACAATACATTCTCCTGTTTCAAGACTTCCGTAAAAACGAACGGGGTTACATGGAGTATTTATTCCACCACTACCACAACAACTAACAGGAAAATCAGGATGATTTACTAATCCTAATAGAATATCAAGAGGAATACCCCAAGTAATTTGAGGAATACTTCCCCAAGACCAACCATTCCCATCATTATTATTCACAATATGATAAGTGGCTTTGTTGTTTGGATCTTTAACAATATCACCATCACAATCAACTTTATAGATGTTTCCATCTATTATGCAATTCCCATTAACTTCAGTACATATAAGTTCCAATATAACACATACATTAGAAGAACCCAAAGAAATAGTTATTCGCTCACTTGTGACTAAGTCTTTCTGTACTTTGTTACTATGAACATCACTTTCTGTAGCTGTTTTTGTCTGCTTTGTGCAGAAATTAAATACTACTGCAGCAATTCCTATTGCTGCTAAAACACTAATAATAAATATATTCTTTCTCATTATACAATTTTATTTAAAATTTTAATTTAGACTGCAAAGATAACATTAAATTTTCAATTACACAAATAAATATTTTTTTTTTGATTGCTTCCTACTTCGTAGTACGCAGTTACAATGAGGGCATTTCGTTTATTGTTTGTTTAGACAGTCTTTATTAATTTTTCTTATGTTTGGGTAAATCATTTTTTCCCATTACTTGGGCGTAAGCGGCGCAATAACTTTCGTAATCAGTTCCCATAGCCATCGCACGCAATATTGCGATACGTTTTTCAACAGGAGGATGCGTAGAAAAGAGAGAAGTTTTATGCGATTTTGGTTTCGGGTTATTAATACACATAGCCGCAGCCATTTTACCCGGATCAAATTTTTTGGTATCTCCTGATATTTTAGACAATGCATTCGCAAGACTGTCAGGATCACGCGTAAAATTCACAGCCATTGTATCTGCCAGATATTCCCGTTTACGAGATAAAGAAAAGTAAAACATTTGAGCAAACAATGGCGCTAATATAGCCAATAAGATTGCTGCGATAATAATAACTAATTGGAAAACGCCACTATTTCCTCCTTTGCTACTTCTTCCGCCTCCCCAAATAAATGAACGCATCAAGACATCTGCAATAAGCACGATAGCGCACAGCATTACGCTGGCAAAAGTCATGTACATAACATCTCGATTATAGATATGAGACATTTCATGCGCCATAACTGCCTGCATTTCCTGACGTGTTAATTTATTCCGCAATCCACGCGTGATGGCAACAAGACTTTTTGTCGGTTTTGTTCCTGCTGCAAAAGCATTTAAAGCGGGTGTATCTATAATATAGATTTTAGGGACAGGCAAACCTGATACTTGAGCCAATTCTTCAATAACATTATATAATACAGGGTCGTCATGTGGCTTAATTGGCTTTGCATTCATTCCCCGCAAAACCACTTTCGCTCCCGCTGTTATCGCAACGAGAGATTGTATAGCCCATACGACCGTCGCAATGATAACACCCGTTATAATTCCTCTACCTGATTGAGAAGGGTCGAACATAGCGCCAATCAGTCCGCCCATGATAAGCAATAACAAACCCATGGCAAAAAAAACAATCCATGATTTGCGTTTGTTTTTCGATATTAATTCGTACATGACTAATTGTTAATTATCTTAAAACGATACTTTAGGCGCTTGACGAACTTCTGTCGTTGAGGCTTCAAACAATTCACGTTGCAAGAAATGGAACATGCCTGCAATAATATTGTTTGGAAAGATTTGGATTTTATTGTTATAAGATGTAACGACCTGATTGTATAACTGACGGGAAAATGAAATTTTATTTTCTGTTGTTGCCAATTCTTCCTGCAAGTGCAAAAAATTTGTATTTGCTTTCAGGTCGGGATAGGCTTCTAATTGGACGTTCAATCCCGAAAGCGCCGATGTAAGCAAGTTATTAGCTTCTGCTTTTTGAGCGACTGATTTTGCTGCCATTGCTTGGGAACGGTATTCTGTAATTTTTGTCAATGTTTCCCGTTCATGTTGGGCATATCCTTTAACAGTTTCTACCAGATTGGGGATAAGGGCATATCTGCGTTCTAATTGAACATCTATATTATGCCATTCTTTATCTACATTGTTACGCATTTTTATCATGCCATTATACAATGCTATTGCCCATAAGATTAAGAGAACTATTACGCCAAGAATAATTAATAATGTTGTCATTGCTGATTATTTTTAATTTATATTTTTATGAAATTTTTTAGTTTACATATATCAAAAATCGGGCCATTCGTACATACGCATTGATTTCCCTGAACAGTTTCCGTCACACAACACAAACAAGCTCCTATTCCACATGCCATTGTATTTTCCAAAGAGACTTCACAGGGAATATCTGCGATGACTGCCATTTTGGCAACTGCTTTCATCATGGCTTCAGGTCCGCAGGTATATATTCGGTCAAAGGTTTTTATTTTTTTCATTATGGAGTGGTCTGTTATTAATCCCTGTTCGCCCATAGAGCCGTCGTTTGTTATGCGATGCAAGTCTGCAAAGGTTTCAAAATCATTTATCCACGATAAAGCCGCTGCTGTTTGTCCACCTGTCAATACAGTGGGACGTACATGATTGCGGGCAAAGGTTTTTGCCAAATAGAACAAAGGAGCTATGCCACAGCCTCCGCCAATTAACAAAGGACGTTGCACATGTTCTATGGTAAAACTGTTTCCAAGAGGATATAAGATATTGAGTTTATCGCCTTTTTGCAATTTACCTAATATTTGAGTGCCATTGCCGACAATACGAATATAAAAACGCAGTTTACGCGCCCTGTAATCTACATCATAAATAGAAATTGGACGACGTAAAAACGTTTTTTGTGTATCGGGAACTAATACATTGACAAATTGTCCGGGATAAATCGGTTCCAAATCCCTGTCTAATGATACATGTAACTCAAAATCATTAAAAAGAAAAGGTTCTATACTCGTAACTGTAAAATCATAAATCCGTTTCATTGTATCGTTTTACTTTTTTCTGTTTACATAAACGAAGATGCACAATTTTTATTTTCTATCTTCATGAAAGACCTCCATATTGGCAGGTTTTTGGTTTTCGATGTCAAAGCGTAAAAATGTTATCGCCTTGTGAAAGCCATAATTCCCCCCTGCTCCCGGATTAATATACAATAATTTATATTTTTTATCATACATGACTTTGAGTATATGGGAATGACCGCAAACAAATATATCAGGATGATATTGTTCTATCAATTCTTTGCTATGCGTGTTGTATTTAGGGGGATAACCTCCGATGTGCATCAATAAAATTTGTAATCCACTCTGATTAAAACATAAATGTTCATGCAGTTTTGTACGAAGGGTCGCATTATCAATATTACCGTACACTGCTTTGAGTGGTCTAAAAATTTCTAATTGAGTCAATATTTCCTCATTACCAATATCTCCCGCATGCCATATTTCATGACAGGGTTCAAAGAAATTAAATACATTTGGATGTAAAACAGAATGCGTATCAGAAATAATTCCTATTTTCATTACTACAAAAGATTGTGAATTGCCTATCTAAACGTAAGAAATATACGAAAATTATGAATTAGGAATTAGGCTGACGCATGAAATTGTAGAGACGATGCGTGCATCGTCTCTACAACTCAAAAACATCCCTTGCTCGGCTTCATTAATTGAAAATGAGCTGATAAATCAGACTCTTCTCCGTGTTCTCCATGTTCTCTGTGGTTAAAAAATTGTTTGGACACCTTTGGACGCCTCCTTATATGAGGCTGTGTGAAAACACACAAAAACGTCATTATGAGGCATAAAGCGTCATTGCATTTGTGCTTTTGAGAATCAAAACGATTACTCGCAATGACGATCTCTGCTGTTACGAAAATACTTTTCACACAACCTCTATCGCAATTCGTATTTCTTTGCAGGTCGCACCGACGTAAGATATCTATCCGTGATTTTTATCGGAAAAGATAAATATGAAATAGAAGAAATAAAATGA
>JAIROC010000516.1 GCA_031257735.1 Bacteroidales bacterium
GAATTTATAAGAACTTATATCATATTCGGTCATAAAAAATCACAGTAGACGCATACGTCATTAACTATCTACTATTTAAGGACTTACGCTAAAAAGCGAAGATTCCACTGATATATTACTCGTCAATAATGTTAATCACTTGACGTAACAAAATACCGTCTTTCATATAATTGTTGTTATCTTCAAAGGCGGCGCGGACAATCATTTTACTCATCGGGTCGTTGCTTGTTACCGCAAGATTTTTCAACGCCGGAAAGAGTTCATTATTGACAAAATTGAGCAACGCATCGCCGGTAATTGCTTTACCGTCTTTCTTGTCAACTGCCCAAGTTTGCCAACGATATTTCTGTGGAATGACAAACTTGTAATTGTCATCATGAAATTTCCAAGACCGTTTTTTCGCGTCATAAACCTTGAGAAACAAAATCCACGTCATCTGCTCAATCCGCTGAGCATCACCATTGATCCCAGCATCATTATGCATTTGTCCTGAAGACGCTTCACAAAATTATTTAGACTCATATTTTTTTCGAATTATTTTGCCCATTTTCTAATTGCATCAACAATACTTTCCGTGTTCCAACGAACGTCTTCTTTTGAACGGGAACTAACTGTTGTTGAAATTCTTTCTTGCCCACGAGGAATTACACCAACAATAGGAACGCCTAATTCTATTGCTTTATCTAATTCCCACTCCAACCAAGCACTATAAGATGCATACATTCCTGCTATGCCAAGTACAATATTTGATTTCCCTATTTTTTGCTTTAGTCGTTGTTTGATGTAGGCAGCATTTTTCGAGTCAATTGGCTCGTCTGCACTTGCTTCCTCAAACTCAACATTGAAATAACCTCTACTACGCAATAAACTGCGTAAGTTCTCTAAATCTTCGGGATAACTCCACGAATGACTGATAAAAATGTGAAACTCTTTTGCCATAACTTTTACCTCATATTTTTTGAACTAATAATATCTTGTTTTGATTTTTCAAAAGTTACAATTTCCCAATTTGCAGGATTTTGACTTTTAAAATTATTTTCATATTCTGTCGCTTTATCTGTATCGTCAATAGCCAAATAACAATTAGATAAAGTTGCATATTTCCATTTTAATTCTTCAGTGTCTGCTTCTTCTAATGATTTGAGGACAATATTAATTATTTCCAGCCTTGTGTTTTTTGCCTCAACTTTATAATATATTTTATTGTTGCCGTCCTGTTCTAAAATAGATTTCTGCTCTAAACAATGAGCATAGTTTTCACCCGTGTAATAATCTTTGTACAAATTCCAACCCTTTTTATAACATTCAATTGCAGTGTTTAAATAGCCATATCCTTTATCATTAAGTTCTTTCCAGAGATTCTTATTGATTGCACCTGTAATTCCAAGTGTTTCCGTATCTGTTTGGTTGCTAATTTGTCCTATGATTTTTAAAGCTTTTGTAAGTGCTTGCAATTTGTCAGGGTGTTCACTTTTATATGTACAAAGTGCCTCTTGTTGAATATAATAAATTTCGTTTTCTACTCTGATACTTAATTTTTTCCAAGTTTCTGCTGCTTGGGTAAAATTATTCTCTTGCATATATCTTTTGGCTTTTTCCGTCAATGCAAAAATATTATCTTCTCTACTTTTTAAGTCGCCAATTATTTCATTCAAATCTTTTTCTGACACAATCGGTTGTGTAATATTAGGAATGAATGTGTATAGCGGACTATCGGTTATTGGATTTTCTGTTGCTGCTTTAATCAGTTCCTTTAAGTTTTTAATACATTTCTTTGCCTCTGTATCAGAGATTTCATTTCCTAAATGATTGTAACTTAAAATTCTATTATGATTTATATCAAATGGAATTTTATTTCCATCTTCTCTAATCATAATTGTGGAATAGGGTTTTAAAGCGTGCCGAGTTCCCAATTCATAAATAGCATTAGGATTAAATGTTGATATATCTGCAATTACTAACTCTGCACTATAAAGAAGAGCATACATACTTCTGTCAATAATTCCCGAATCCAAAATTTCATCGGCTCTAACACAAGTATAATTACAAGATTGAACGGCTGGACGAATTATCTTTTTGTAAGTTTCGTCTAAATCAATCGTTCTATTTGTATCTGGGCATTTTTTCTTTCCAAAGCCCATTATTACGAAACAAAGCTTTTTATCTGTGCTCATAATCATATTTTATTTAGGATAAACTTTTACTTTTTTTGCTATTGGGTGATTCCTTTTATCAAATGCTTGGTCAATATAAGTGTTAGCACCGTTTGTGAAATCATCCCACTTTACTAAAACACAATATCTATCGTCTTCTGACCAAGAACATTTATTGTGAGGAATATAATAATTATACGAAAATTCTTTTATCGTTGTATCATTAACATTTATATGGTTATGTAAATTACCGCAAGTCGGACAATTATATTGTCCCTTGTAAATTTTATCATACATTTGGGGCAAGACTATTCCTAAAATTCCATTTCGAGAATTTGTTTTTCCATCGTACAAAGAGGCTTGTAGCTCTCGTTTAATAAATTTTTGTTTTTCTTTGCCTTCATTTTCCGAACTATGTTCACCAATGAGAAAGATCGTTACCGTTGAATCCGACAAATAATCTTCACGGATTTTTTGCATAATATAATCTTCATCATCAGAATCAATTGCCTTGTCCAATGATTTATCAATCATATCTATACCCAGATTATCTTGGATATTTTTTTTATAAGACTTGTCTTCTGTCTTAAATGATATATAAACTTTATGTGCCATACTTGATATTTATTAATTTGTTATTGTTTGAATTTTACGCAATTTCTCCGTAAATTTCCATTTGTAATTCTTTTACGGCGTTTAAGAATCCTTGTTTTCCGCCGAAGGCGTTGGCGATTTGTGTTTCGTTGCCGAAAGTGCGGAACGGGTCGAGTTGCAATACTTGCGTTCCCGCAAGGACTTGGATGCCGCT
>JAIROC010000531.1 GCA_031257735.1 Bacteroidales bacterium
TTTCCCAAATATTGTATATTATGATATTTTCCACAAAACTTTTTTATATCACCAACTAAAACGCCGTTCCCGCCAATTTTTAATTCTAATCCTGTTGATTTAAACGCTTCCAATAAACAATCTATACCTTTTTCTTCGCTTAAACGACCAACAAACAAAAAAGAATCCAACCATGACTTTATTCCATGCAAGTCATAAGTAAAATTCGGTTTGACAGTTATCTTTTGTGCAAACACAGCAGATTTGGACGAAACAAATAAATCTTTACCAAATGAAGTCAATGCTATATATTTATCTACTTTATTCCATGTTCCGATTTTATAATGAAACCAAATAACGAAAGCCAGCCAGAATGTTTGAGATATAGAATTTCTGTAAACTTTTTTTTTTATCGCTTGCCATGGAAACTCCTGTTGTAAACTGTCTAAAAACAATTTTCTCTGATGAAACAATATGCCGGATGGACAAAGTAGTCGATAATTGTGTAAAGTATGCACAACCGGAATCCTTTTTTTTCGGGCTGCAAAAAAAATAGCCGGAGAAGCCGCAAAATGCCAGTTATGAACATGAACAACATCAGGTTGAAACTTTTTAATTGTCTTAATTACTTTGAAATACGAAACCGGATTAAACAAAGCGATAAAAAATACTGCCAGCGCTTTTACCGGATTTGTCGAATTCATAAAAATCAAAGAAAAAACCTCGTTTCCGTTTTCTTGTAACAACTTTTTTTCGGATTCAACTACGCTGTCTTCGCCACCTTTAAAGCGGTAAACAGTGTGAATAATAAGGATTTTCATAGATTCAATGTTTCCGCATAATTTTTATCTAACATCTTAATTATCCACCACAATGATTTATGCCGACCGATAAAACGACAAGCTATATTAATAAATTCACGTATCACAAATTTCATATCCCAGCCTGCAAGAAAAGGAATATCATATTCAGGATTCTTTTTACCCAAGAATGAATGTACTGTGAACGCAGCTACAATTCCTTTCCCTTTTTTATGCTTAAAACAATATTTCTGAGATTTTTTTAATAATTCAATATCAATCTCTTTCATGGAAATGAAACCTTCATCCGATATTTGTTTGATTACATTATCCCAATACCTATTTCTAGACACCCACGAGCTTATCCCAATATTATCTTTTAAAAATTCTCCGATATGTATGTCTCCAAATGCAACATCCGCCAATTCTCCATAATGGTCTATACATAGTGCGCATCTGGATATATTGAAGAATCCCCGTAAAGGCACATAGTATTTTAATAATTCTATCTCTATCAGTTTATTCCCTGTTTTGTTTTTAGCAATCATACTGCCCATACATCCTTCTCCCCTATATGTAAACGATGAAATATTTTGCCGATTTATCTGATACCTGTATAGCAGATAATCTTGCGAATAAATATTTTTAGTGGCAGAACAATAAAGTGCAAAGTAACCTATAACACGTTCTTTAAATAGTTTAAATGTATTCTCGTAATTTCGAAATCCTTGTATGAGGCATGGCAATCCGACAACCACATATTTGCCGGGAGTATTAAGTATCTGTTGTGCTGTTGTTTCATAAGAAACGGTGCAGTATTTAGAACTTTGTGCAGCCAAAATTTGTTCTTTTGTCTTTGCAATATAAACATAAGGAGTTAGAGGTTCATCTTGTTTAAAACCCACGACTGCAGCGCCGGTAATAATCTTCTTTTCCAGCAGATAAATGAGAATTTGAGAAACCATACCTCCGGAAGCGCCATTGTAACGTATATCGTAATCATTACTGTAACCGGCGTAACATGAGATATATTTTCCCACATGAGTATCTTGTTTCGTCCGTCTATCATCAAATAGTTTTTCCGACAAAGAACCGATATCACAACCTTTCCCCGGACAAACTTTTACGCAAATCCCGCATTGGTTGCATAGATTTTTATTTACATATGCAGGAATATTTATTCCTTTTTTGTGTTGTATTTTTATACATTTTTTATGACAGGAATCTTGACAAAGTCCACATCCCATACAGAGACCATTGTTAACAATAAATGAAATATTTTTTTGCATGTGTCGGTTTTTCATGCCTTATCCTTTTAATAATTAATTATATTATGCGAATTTTTTCACTATCATCGTACAATATTCATATTGATAAATACTCTCCTTTATCATTCTTTTGATGATATCCGTATCATACTGATTGTATAACTGTTCTTTTCTTTTACTGAAAAAATTGCTCTTTAATTGCTCAAACGTGATGTTATTATCTACAATTGCCCACTCTCCGCCGATTGATTTCAAAAAAGATTTAGTTTTCCCTGGTCCTCTATAACTGATAAAAGGAGTGCCTGTAGTAAGCCCTGTTAATCCCAAATGAAGCATGGAAGTGATAAATATATCCATTGATGCCAGTACACCTAACAGTTGACGAGGCGATTCATATATATCTATTTTTATATTTGCACTCTCTTTCTCGGGAAGATATTGGTAGTTTAATCCTGTTTTTTGCATGTGGGTAGTCGTAAAATGAAATTCTATATCATCGTGATTTCTCGCATATTCATATATATCGGACAACAGATTATTGTCTAAATATTTTCCCTTTTTAAAATTTATACCTACCCGGTACTTTTTTGTCGAAGACAACCGATTATATTGGAAAAGTTCGGCGGTTTTAAAAAGCATATCCGGATAGTATACAAAGTCTTTACCAAACTTTTTCATTTGCAGAATATCTCCTTCCAAACGAACTGTACCGTTTAAAAAATTGGACGATTTAAAGAAATCTATTCTATGTCTTGAATAATACAACCAAGGAATACGTTCTTCTCCGTCTCCTCCTATAGAAATTGCACAAAACTTTGTTCCATATTTTTTCGATGCGTTATTTAAATCTTTGAAATCTCTTTCATATTCTACCGCCGCTCTGTGTAATAATCTTTTAGGTAGATTGAATGGTGTAAGCAAGGCGCCGCCAGCTATTATGCAAAGATTTACATCTGCGCATAATTCATCAATAGTAGCAATGGATTCAAGTCCATATTCTTCAGCCAAACTATAGTCCAGTTGGAACAATTTTACTTGATACCCTAATTTCTTTATTAACATGGCGAACGCTATCGCTTGTAAGTCATCACCGTAATTTGCGTATCGCAATGGTGCCCAAATTGCAACAGTTTTCATTATTTTTTTATCAATTTTATATTTAATTTTCTCATATATTTCCATAAAATTTTCCTCAGTCCGATTTTTCGTATTCGTATAAATTCTTTTTGTTCTGCCCAAATTGTTTCTTTAGTTATTTCTATCTTATCAGGGATTTGTATGGGCCAACTGATACTCCCAAACGGGATATGAGTATAGGGATCTTTATCCCCTTTTTCGTAATGTGTTCCTCCCATTGTAATACCAATATTAACCGATAAGTTAACATGTGAAGACAGACATAAACCATTATTGGAAAACACTGAAAAAAACCATCTAGTATCCCACGAGCCTTTATCATCTTTTTTATACGCTTGATTCCAATAAAACAACCTAAAGCAGGCATAGATAAATCCAAAATTGTTAATTAGATATCCCAATTTATACCTGTATTGTGTCCATTGTGTCATTTTTATATCCATTTTATTCCATGCTCTGTGCCACGATGCCCAACCCCAAATATGACACACATTAGAGAAACATAATTTATCAGCATTCCTAAGGTCGGGTGTATGGTTTGATGCTGTGATTAACATGATTTTTTCTTCATTTCTATATTTGGGCAACAATTCTTCACATAATCTATAAAAATCTTGATGAATCAAGCAATCGTCTTCAATAATAATCCCATATTCCTCATTTTCGAAAAACCATGTTATAGCGCCTAATACGGCATTAGTACATCCTAAATTTTTGTCACGAAAAAGTGTTTTTACTTCGCAACTCCAATCAATGGCTTTCAATACGCTGTTTCGTGTACTTTCACATAAAGCATATTCTTCCGGTCTGTCGGCTCGCGGACCATCCGCAGCTATATACAGTCTGTCGGGACTATACTCTTTTATTGAAGCAAGCGATTGTAATGCAACATCTTCTCTATTAAAGATTAAAAATAATATCGGAACTTTTTTCATTTCTATATTTATTTTATTTATTTCTCCATAAAACAGGGCAGATAGCCCTTAAATGATTAGTAAACAAATGAAAACACGCTTTAACCAGTCCATTATGTCTATTTTCATATTTAAAAAATTCAAAAGGATGATTTCCCGATGGACTATATAATAGTTTAAGGCGTCGCAGTACAGGTGTTTGAGGATTACACCATGCTGTTAATTCCTTATGTCCGTCACATTCTCCCAAAATGGATGGAGATACAATTGATACTATTCCTAATCTTTTGGCTCGTAATCCATAATCATGATCACCCAATGCATGATGAAAGGTTGTATCATTCATACCTACTTTTTTATAAACATATTGTGGAATTAGAACAAGGTTCCCATTGAAATAGTCACATACTTGTTTTTTCCCATTGGGAAATATTAATCCTCTTTTAAAACTTTTACCGCCATAAGTTATTTTCTGTTTATCATTAATAGCACATGTGGAACCGCAAATGATTTTTTGATTATTTTCACTTTCCGAACATGTAATCAGTTCTTCTATCGCATAGGTATAAAGAAGTGTATCATCATTCAACCACAAATAATAATCATAATCGAATGTCTTGGCGGCTGTTTCCCATGCCAAATGCATTCCTCTGTTCCAAAAAAGATTGCCGCTTCCCTGAATAATATTGACTTGCGGAAATTTTTCTTTTACGGCGTCCGATGTTCCATCCGTACTGCCATCGTCAACTAAAAATACATCAAATCTATATTCTTCTGGTAAAATACAGTTAAACAAAGATGTTAAACATTTCAAAGTTTGTTCCTTGCGATTATGAACAGTTATAAGAACAACAATAGTTTTCATTTATATTTATTTTGTGTAAGAGCGATTTACAAGATAAGAATGACAAAAGGTTATTTTTATGAATAGAAAACGAAATATTAACAGAATTTCAGAATTTTCAGAATTTTCAGAATATGTAAATCCTGAAAATTATGTAATTATGTAAATTATTAACAGAATTTCAGAATTTTCAGAATTAACAGAATATGTAAATCCTGAAAATTATGTAATTATGTAAAATCGAAACACAATGCATTGCCTCTTTACTTCCATGGTGTGTCTTTGCTTATTTTACTGTTTACTATTTGGTTTGTAAAAATACACCAATTCGCACCCCTAAACAGGGATTATTTCGAATTTATTTTTACCGGTAAAGATAAGTAATACGCCTTTCAAATTCGGGCGGTTTTTTATTCGGAAAGAATTAAGATACTGTTTCAACTGTTTGAGACCTTCCTCACGTTTGTCGGCGATTTCGCGTTTTTTGGCAGAAGTCTTGCAGTATTTTATTTCGAAAACCCATTCGTAACGGATCTCGGGAAGCAGCGGATTACGTTGCAAGAAAATATCCGCACGTCCGGGTACGGCTTCGTATTCGCTCATCGGAATGTAGATATTACTCATAAACAAATATGCCAGCATCAGTATTTGGATATATTTTTCGTCGAAACGCTGTAAATCATGGTCGGAGAGTTTGCTGAAAGCGTTTTC
>JAIROC010000565.1 GCA_031257735.1 Bacteroidales bacterium
TTACGTTACACAGGGCGTTGCCCTGTGCTATTGATTGCGGGCTTTCAGCCCTTACTTTTTAACTACAGAGAATACAGAGAGGAGTTTGTTTCAAACAATGTGCGTCAACTCATTTTCAATTTTCAATTTTCAATTTTCAATTAGTAATTCCCTGTACTATTGATTTCTGGCTTTCAGCCCTTTACCGTTATTCTCTGATTACAATTATACATTGAAGAAGTGATTAAAAATATTGCAATGATACTATAAACATTCTTTCTTTTTTTTCTTTGTAATTGAGTTTGTGTGTACGATAAAAAGAAAGGGCGTTTTGGAAACGCCCTTCTGTCAAAACTCTAAACATATAAATCAAAAATTAGTACATACCACCCGGCATACCACCACCCATAGGAGGAGCGGCAGGAGTTTCCTCTTTAATTTCTGCCAGTACGCATTCTGTTGTCAGTAACATTCCTGCGATAGAAGCGGCATTTTCCAAAGCTACACGAGCAACTTTTGTAGGATCAATTACACCTGATTCCATCAAATCTTCGTATGTTTCTGTCCGGGCGTTGAAGCCATAAAAACCTTTACCTTCTTTCACCTTATTGACAACAACTGAACCTTCCAATCCTGCATTTTCTACAATTTGACGCAAAGGTTCTTCCAATGAACGACGAACTATTTCGATGCCGAATTTTTCATCATCATTTTCTGCCTTTAATGATTCCAAGGCATCAATTGCACGAATGTAGGCAACGCCTCCTCCTGCAATAATACCTTCTTCTACAGCAGCACGAGTTGCGTGAAGTGCATCATCAAAACGGTCTTTCTTTTCTTTCATTTCTACTTCACTTGCTGCTCCTACATAAATAACTGCAACACCACCTGCCAATTTTGCCAAACGTTCTTGCAGTTTTTCGCGGTCATAATCCGAAGTTGTTTTTTCTATTTGTGATTTCAGTTGTGTAATACGGGCATCAATAGCTTCTCTTTTTCCTTTTCCGCTGACAATAGTCGTATTTTCTTTATCAACAGTGATTTTTTCTGCTTGTCCCAACATAGAAAGGTCTGCATCTTCCAATTTGAAACCTTTTTCTTCCGAAACAACCGTTCCTCCTGTAAGGATAGCAACATCTTCTAACATTTCTTTTCTACGGTCGCCAAATCCGGGCGCCTTAACGGCAACTATCTTTAACGAACCTCGCAATCTATTAACAACCAATGTTGCTAAAGCTTCGCTTTCGATGTCTTCTGCTATTACCAATAAAGGTTTGCCTGTTTGAACAACTTTTTCCAATACAGGTAAAAATTCTTTCATATTGGAAATCTTCTTATCATACAATAGTATGTAAGGCGCTTCGTAAACAGTTTCCATTTTTTCAGCATCGGTAACAAAATAAGGAGAAATATAACCTCTGTCGAATTGCATTCCTTCTACAACTTTCACTTCCGTATCTGTTCCTTTTGCTTCTTCGATAGTTATAACGCCTTCTTTTTTTACTTTCTGCATGGCTTCTGCGATGATTTCGCCTACGGTATTGTCATTGTTAGCAGAAATAGTTGCAACTTGTTTGATTTTTTCATTACTTTCGCCTACTTCTTTTGAATTTTTCTTAAGGTCTTCAATAACATTACCAACGGCTTTGTCTATACCGCGTTTCAGATCCATTGGATTAGCTCCTGCTGTAACATATTTCAATCCATGATTGAAAATAATTTGAGCCAAAATAGTAGCGGTAGTTGTACCATCTCCTGCTTGATCGTTTGTTTTTGATGCTACTTCTTTTACCATTTGAGCGCCCATATTTTCAATAGCTTCTTTTAATTCTATTTCTTTTGCTACTGTTACGCCATCTTTGGTTATTTGTGGAGCGCCAAATTTTTTGTCTATAATGACATTACGTCCTTTTGGTCCCAAAGTTACTTTTACTGCATTTGATAAAGCGTCTACGCCTTTCTTTAAATTTTCTCTTGCTTCCCAGCTATATAAAATCTCTTTTGCCATATTTAATTACTTTTTTTGTTTATTAAAATATCAACCATTTACTATTTAAATTATTGCAAGAATATCTGACTCTTTCATAATCAAATAATCTTTCCCTTCATAATTTATTTCTGTTCCTGCATATTTACCATACAATATGCTATCGCCTACTTTGACTGTCATAGGCTCATCTTTTTTTCCTGTTCCAACGGCAATTACTTTTCCCCGTTGTGGTTTTTCCTTGGCGGTGTCTGGGATAATTATGCCGCCTGCTGTTTTCTGCTCCGCTGGAGCTGTCTCTACTAAGACTCTGTCTGCTAATGGTCTAATCTTTATTTCCATATTATTATATTTTTGATTATTTTATATTAATTTACGTTTTTCTCTTATGCCGATTTTGTGCCAATTGGGATCAACATGCAATTTGGCAGACATTCTTTCATGAATTTTATATACGAAATACTGCTTATCAGAAACATACAAATTTATTTCTTTACTGACATAGACATGACAAAATGTCATTGATAACAAATAATCCTGCCTTCAAATACACAATAGGCAGGATTAAGACAGCTACGCCTGTTTATTCTAAAATCTCAAACAAGGCGTCCAATTTGGGTGTAAGAATTATTTCTGTACGTCGATTTTTTGCTCTTGCTTCTTTTGTATCTGCTGTATCCAAAGGAACATATTCGCCTCTTCCTGATGCCGTTAAACGATTAGGATCGATATCCCCATATTTCAAAATCGTTTTCACGATTGTTGTTGCACGCATAACACTCAAATCCCAATTATCCCGTATTTGAGCAGCAGAAGCAGCTGAAAAAGGAACATTATCCGTATGTCCTTCTACCATGACATTAATATCTTTATCTGCCTCTAAAATTTTTGACAACTCTTTCAATGCCGCTTCTCCTTTTGCATCTACAGAAAACTTCCCACTTGCAAAAAGCAATTTTTCATCCATGGAAACATATACTTTCCCATTTTTTTCCGTCACCTGCAATCCACTACCCTCAAAGCCTACAAGCGCAGACTTGATTTTATTTTTCAACGCTTGCACATCCGCATCTTTTTTAGATAGAATGTTTTGCAATTCTATAAGTTTAGTGTTCTTTTCTTCCAGATCCGAACTCTTTTTGTCTAAGTCTGTCATTAAAGACTTGATTTCTTTTTCCTTTTCGTCTAATTTACGTTGTGCTTCCTGTAATTGACCGAGCATGGCTTCTGCTTCTTTTTTATTACCCGCACTCATGGTTTTATAGGCAGCGGTTAAATCGTCATAATTCGCCTGCAAAGATGTATAATTGGAACTCATTTCCCTGCTTAAACGTCCGAGATGGGTTGTATCGGATTCTAATTGACGAATTTGAGCCTGCATTTTCCCTCTTTGAACTTCAAACTCTGTAATCTTATTATCCAAATCTAATTTTTGAGCAGAGAGTTCTTTTCGTGCCTCTTCACAATTAGATAAATCGGTTGTACATTCAGTATATTTCTGTTTGGTTACACAGGACGCAAACAATATACTTGTCCCTAAAAACACAAAGAATATTTTTTTCATATTATATATCATTATATTATGTAATTCATATTTGATTTCATTACTTGACTTGCTTTCGATAAACGAAAATTCTTTTCTCTTATTATTGCTTCATCAATTGATGAAGTTTTCAATTAAAGAAAGGGGGCTATCCTTTTTACGGTAAGGAGTAGCCCCACGAGACATGAATTATATACGTTAATTATGAATTATGAATTATGAATTATGAATTATGACCCGAAGCGAAGCGGAGAGCAGCGTAGCTAATTGGGCTGACGCAAACTAAAATAACTCATAACTCATAATTCATAATTCATAATTCATAACTACCTTTCGACTCCTATTATTATTTTTGGTGGCGTGTTGTTAGTTACTTTCACGCGGAACGTTCGTTTTGTTTGACATCCGACATTGGAAACTGTGTACGTTACAAAACTATTGCCTTCTTTTTTTCCCGTTACCGTTACTTTAGCGGGGTTGTCGACGGGATTACTTAGGCTTATGTTGGTATTGTTGCACGTCCAGACGCCATCGGGAGTTGTGTTGGATAACTCTATCGTCTTCCCGATACATACTACCTTAGCGCTAGCTATTATCTCGTCAGGAACAGGGTAATCGTTTACTGTTATGGTTAAGGGCGACGAACAGCCTCCCGCTGAAGAATCATAGAAGGTTA
>JAIROC010000572.1 GCA_031257735.1 Bacteroidales bacterium
TTTCTGTGAATGAGCGCGTTAAGTAGCATCTCACGCAAGGCAGGCACGGGATATTCAAGCGTTTCAACTCGATTCATTCCTGCAAAAGAAATGTTTTTGATTAGAAATTTATAGTCGAAAGTGCGTAAAACCTTGTCTAACACCTGAATTATGTTTCCGTCTTCCAATTCCTGAAAACGAATCGTAAAATCATCGTCTTCAAACTTTCCTATTTTTACAAAGGTGTTTGGGTAAAACTTTCCGGGGTCTTTGCCGAAAAGAACGATTGCGGCGCGTTTTAATTTGCCATTTTTTGTTAAACGCAATTTATCTAACAGCTCTGGCGTTGTAAGTACGTCAATATCAGGCAAACGCCCCGCTTCTTCGGCTTTCCGAAGATACTTTTTGATTGTAGCCTCATCAATATCATCGAAGGTAGCATCTTCTTCAATCGCATTATCCCAAGTTTGACCGGCGCGTTTAAGTAAAAACTCGTTCAGTGCTACTCCTGTCAATTCCTGTTTCACGCTTCCGCTACGGTAGTAATACCTGCCGCGCAGAGAAATTGGCACGGAGTAGGGCTGCACGATAATTTCAATAAAATGTTTGCTGTCTTCCTGCAAAAGGTTAACTTCGGCGGTAATCCCCATCAAATTCTTGATTTTGTTTGGAATGTCGTCCATCAGGCGTTTGTAGTCTTCCAAACCAACAACCGTACCGGTATCATCTTTGCCGATATAAATCCTGCCGCCTTGCGCGTTTGCAAAGCCGCATATCCATTTGAGATAATCATTTTCCTCTCCTCATTATTATATCAACCTCTCCCGGTTTCATTGATTTGTCTCCAAACAGTTTAGTTTGAGTTTTAGTACTCTCCGACAATGGTTTATCTATAATTGTTGTTTTATGCGTTGGAAAATACTTTGTTAAGATTTCGAGTGTTGAATTAAAAGTAAATTCTCGCTTGTCGGTTCTTACATAAATAGTACTATTTGTTTTCATCATTTTAGAACAAAGTCCGAACACATTATCAAGCAGATTATAATATTCCTGCTTATTTACAAAACGACCTTTATGTTTTTCTGTTAACGATTGAGGATTTGCTGTTCCGCCTAATAACCAAAGGCGCAACCATTGGTCTGCGTGGTAATCCGTAATAGAACAATACGGGGGCGAAGTAAATAATAATGAAAACTTAATGTCATTTTCAATCGCTTTGTTTGCAATGTTTATCAACTTTTGCGAACTGTCACCAAAAATTACGCGACTATCGAATTTGATTTGTGGTTTGCCTTTTTCATATCTCCATTCAATTTTTTTATAAATAAATTCGCACGGATTTATTTCAGGCGGCACACTCATTCCTTTGGATTTCCACCACTGTATAGAATAGTTCATTCCCATAGATTTTGTCATTCGCATTTGATTTGACATACCTTCGCCCAATTTTGCGTGTAAATAAACCAAAAGAATTGACATCAATGTTGCATCCACATCATCGTTTTTCCAATTTAAATTTTCTCTTGCACACAAAAGGAATTTCAAAACCTCATTGCAATAGCAAATTTGATAAAATTCAGGCATTTGTTCTGCTTGTTCGGTATATTCATTTCGTTTTCCGTAAATTTCAAGCAATCTATCAATTACATCATCTTTATCGGCGGGCTGTAATTTTACAGTTCCGAATAACCACCCAACAGGATTTATTTCTATGCCTAAACTCTGACGACCCAATACTCCACCTGCATAAATACTGCTGCAACGCCCTGCAAAAGGATCAATTATATAATCGCCTTCTTTTGAATATTTATCTACAACATCAAAAGCAAAATCAACAGGAAACATTGCATAATATGGTCCGAAACGAGCCCATCGTGCTTCTGCAGTACGGTGTCCTTTTAATATTTCTTCTATTGCTATCATATTTTTGAGTTTTCTCTGATTTCTCTTGCTATTTCGTCAAAAATACGTTTTCCTAAATTTAGCGGAATAGCTGCCTCTGCGTGAGCAGAAACAAGCGGCGAAAGAGCGTCGGGATAACGGCTCGAAAATAATTTGTCAAGCAAATTCATTACATCTGCCAATCTTGAAAATTGGTTTGGATTTGCAGTACGAATATTACTTTGTTCTTCACTATATGTTGCGACAGAGGCAACAATTCTTTGTCCTAATTCTGTTTTGTAAAAAAACTTTCGTCCAAAATAAGTGTCTTGTCCGTATGGTTTATCACTTTCTCGGAAAATAATATTTTTCTTAATATAATTATCATCTAATAATAATGCTGATTGTTTGGGAAATTTATCGGAAATACCGTCTTTTGTTGTATCAATCGCCTCAAAATGATTAACAAAAGTCCCCGTTTTTTCTATGCCAATTATCAACAAGTCTTGTCCATTGAGTTGTCTTTGCAATTCGTTTATTCTTTTTATCCCAAAATGTCCATTAGCATTAATTCATCAAAAATCAACCGATTTTCGACGAATTAATACAGCGTATAGTGTATATAATCAAACTATTACAATGACAATTTTCTAATGGTGTCCATTAGAACACATACTGGTTATTAGGCAGTTAGGTTCTAATGGACAATTTGGGTTTATTTCGTGACTGATTACCTTTGTAAGCCAAGACGAAGTACTAAAAACAGCCAATGCACCATCCATTATAAATGCAACTCGTCGCAATGTTGATAACCAACCTTTTTGCTCAAAAGACCTCAAAATATGAATAAGCCAAAGTTTTTCAAAAGTAGACATTATTTGTCCAAACATTTCGCCGTTACTGCTGCCATCATTCATTAGTGAATGTAATCGTAATGCGTCCGTCGAAAAAAGTGCCTCGCCCGAATGTGGACAAATGTATTCGCCGTAGCCGTAAGTCATATCTTCGTTTTCGTAGTCATCTATTGGACTTTTGGGCAAATTTCTTTCATTAAAATGTTCGCGTTTTATCTTAAACAGGTATTCGTAAGTATCAAGTAAAGTTTCACATTCGGAAAAAATTGTGTTCCCTTTGAGTTCTTCAAACAAAACTCTGCGAAATGAAGTTTTTGCGTTTTTTTCGGTTCCCAAAATTACATTACATCCCGGGAAAACACTCTCAATTGTTGAGGCTTTTTCCGTTTCTCGAAATTGTTTAGGGTCTATGAATTCTGATTTTTCAAGTTCGCTGATTTTCTTTAAATCAATCAGAACAGAGGCAACAGTTACATAACCGATTTCGGCACAGGGGAAACCGTTTTCCACCGTTGCTTCCAAGTGGCTGCCGTCAATGGCAAGCACTAAATCGGGACGTAAAGTGCTTTCGGTGAGGTCTGATTTTTTTGTGATCGTATTTTCAAAATCCTTTGTATCCTCTACCTTTTGTCTTACCTTAAACCGTTTTTCAAGTGCCTGCACTTTTTCACTATTGCGCAGGCGTCGTAATGGTTCATAACTTGCAAATTCTCCTTCAAAGCCCATAATGTCAAAATTTATGATTTACGATATAACTCATCTAAAGTTTTATTATTAGTTTTATTTTTCCATTCTAACCATCCATTTGAATGACGTCCCAAAACTACAGATGATGCTGCACTTGGTGAATTAAAAATGTGATCCGATAAAAATGATAAGATTCCATTTTCCTCTTTTAGAATTCCATTTTCTATCAGCTTTTCTCTCAATTCAATTACCCATTTCATACATTCATTAGTCGCATTTTGAACTGCTTTTGAGTTTTTATATACAACAAAACCATCATTTATTAAATTGCCTTCAGCCATTATAATCTTTGTTTTGCAGCAAAATAATTCTTTAGATTTTTTTGCAGACATCCTTGTTTCCTCAAAAATTGGAAATCCAAGGGTGGCAAGTAAAATTTTTATAGTGCCATAGTTATCTAACAAATCTGCTTCCATACTTTCGGTAACAAATGGTTTTGCTGGTGTCGTTTGATTATCGGTTTCATAACGATTAATGTCAAGAGCATTTTTAATACTAATATATTCTAAATACTTCACATGTGATTTTGTAGATGAATTAGTTTTAGAGGTAATTATGACTGCATGATTCCAAAAATCTTTATTTCTATTGTGAGCTTTTATTCTATCTATACAGTCATCCGTTTCGCCAATATAAACTAATGGCTTTGCCTTATCTTCTGTTTCTCCAAACAAGAAATAAATGCCATGTTTACTTATTTCATCCCGTTTTCCTGCATCTTGTAATTGATTACGAGGTACTAATATTGCAGTTATAATTCGATTGGTAAGTTCTGCAATTTTAATACCTGTTGGATTACCATCTGGAAGAAAAATTTGTATTGTTTGAGGTTTCATATTATATGTTTATTTGAAATTTATCTACTTGAACAGGAATAACAAAAAGGTTACTCAAAGTTTTTACTCGCAAAAATCCTTTGTCTTGCGCTCGCCTGATTGAGGGAACAAAATCGTCAAAATCATAGTACTTGCTTAATTCTTTTGTTTCATCAGAATTGTTTAAGTGGCTTATAAACCAATTAGCCGTATTTTTGAGAATATTCTTTTGAATACTGCTAACTTCCTGTGTCGCATAAACCATACCAATACGGTATTTTGCACCCTCTTTGGCAGTTCGCACCCAAATATTTTTTGTGTCCAAATCCGTTCCATAAGGCAATATATTATGCGCTTCTTC
>JAIROC010000581.1 GCA_031257735.1 Bacteroidales bacterium
GGACTTGCAAACAAACCGATGATTATCGGCTTGAAAGCCAATGTACACGAAATTGCGCAAACATTTCAAACCGCATATCCGGACGCCAAAATACTGTATCCCGGAAAGAATGATTTTACGCCGGCAAACCGCGTAAAAATCTTCAACGAGATAAAAAACAACAGTTGGGACGCGGTGATATTGACCCATGACCAGTTTGGCATGATACCGCAGTCGCCCGAAATACAGCAAAAAATCCTGCAAAAGGAATTAGACGGAGTGGACGAAAATCTCGAAGTACTGCGCTCGCAGGGAAAGGACATATCACGCGGCATGTTGCGCGGGGTAGAAAAACGCAAGGAAAACCTCGAAGTCAAAATCAAAGAACTCACGGAGCAAATCAAAAACCGTTCCGACAACGTAGCGGACTTCAAAACAATGGGTATAGACCATATCTTTGTTGATGAAAGCCACCGGTTTAAGAACCTCATGTTCACCACCCGGCACGACCGTGTGGCGGGTCTGGGCAGTCCCGAAGGCTCGCAAAGGGCGTTGAACATGCTGTTTGCGCTTCGCACGATTCAGGAACGAACGGGAAAAGACTTGGGCGCGACATTTCTGTCGGGAACAACAATCTCCAATTCGTTGACCGAACTGTATTTGCTGTTCAAATACTTGCGTCCGCAGGAACTCGAACGGCAGAACATCAACTCGTTTGACGCTTGGGCGGCTGTCTTTGCCAAGAAATCAACCGACTACGAGTTTTCCGTCACCAACGAAATCGTCCAGAAAGAACGTTTCCGGTATTTTATCAAAGTCCCGGAACTTGCCGCTTTTTACAGTGAAATCACCGACTTTCGCACGGCAAAGGATATTGGCATCGACCGTCCGGAAAAGAATGAGATTCTGCACAATATCCCGCCTACGCCGCAACAGCGGGAATTTATCAAAAAATTAGTCGAGTTTGCCAAAAGCGGCGACGCTACCCTGCTTGGACGCGCTCCATTGAGTATGCAGGAAGACAGGGCGAAAATGCTGATTGCTACCGATTATGCACGCAAAATGTCGCTCGACATGCGTATGATTGACAGAGACAAATACGACGACCATATCGACAACAAGGCGTCCCACTGCGCTTTCAAAATAGCGGAATATTACAGAAAATACGAGGCGCAAAAAGGAACGCAGTTTGTTTTCTCCGACCTCGGCACATACAAGCCCGGCGAATGGAATCCTTACAGCGAAATCAAGCGTAAACTCATTGAAGACCATAATATTCCGGCGCACGAAATCCGCTTTATTCAGGAAGCGAAAACCGAAATCGCACGCAAAGCAATGATTAAGGCTATGAATGAGGGACAAATCCGCGTTCTGTTCGGCAGTACCGAAATGCTTGGCACAGGCGTAAACGCACAGCAACGGGCTGTCGCAGTGCATCATCTTGATTCGCCATGGCGACCCTCCGACCTCGAACAGCGCGAGGGACGGGCTATACGCAAGGGTAACGAAACAGCCAAACTGCACGCAGACAACAAAGTAGATGTAATCATTTACGCAGTCGAAAAAAGTCTGGATTCATACAAATTCAATCTTTTACACAACAAACAGTTATTCATCACTCAACTTAAAACCAACAACATGGGAGCGCGTACTATTGACGAGGGCAGTCTGGACGAAAAATCGGGGATGAATTTTTCGGAATACGTCGCCATTCTTTCAGGAAATACTGATTTACTGGAAAAAGCGCGGCTGGAAAAGAAAGTCGCCGCCCTCGAAAGCGAGCGTAAGGGATTCAATCAAAACAAAGCCATTTCCGAACATAAACGCGACAATATTCTTCGCACAATCGACGGCAACAGCGAACTGATAACCCGTATGAAAACCGACTGGAAAGCATTTAACGACAGAGTTCAATACGAAAGCGAGGGGAACAAACTCAACCCTTTAAAACTCGACGGCGTTGCAAACAACGACCTCAAATCTCTTGCCGCCAAATTAGCTCATCTGAACGACAATGCTACCACTCATCGCGAATACTACAGGATAGGAACGTTATATGGCTTTAATCTGCTGGTAAAGACAGAAAATTCCATAGGAGAAGGGCTGTATATGAGGCAAAACCGTTTTTTCGTCGAGGGCGAGGGAAACATCAAATACTCATACAACGACGGTCGTATTGCCAATGACCCGAAATTAGCTGTCCGTTATTTTCTCAATGCTTTGGAGAAAATACCCTCGCTGATAGAGAAATACGAGAAAAAAAACGAAAAAATCGCAATAGACTTGCCGGTATTGCACGAAATCGCTAACTCCATCTGGCGCAAAGAAAACGAACTGAAAGACTTGAAGACGGAACTTGCCGCATTGGACAGGAAAATACAACTGTCGCTGAAACCCGTTGACCAAAGCGGAGAGGATAATTCGCAGAAAAAGACCCCTCCCCTGACCCCTCCCCACAGGGGAGGGGCAAAAGAAACGAAATATAATAATAGTGAAAATCAATCGAAAGGATTCAAATTATGACTTACGAAGATTTAAAACAGCGACAAAGCTGGACGCTGGAACAGAAGATTGACCATGCTGTAATCGTTGTTTCCTCTTTTATGGAAAAGGTTCAGGGTAAAGTCTTTGTATCCTATTCCGGAGGAAAAGACAGTTTATGTACAATGGATATAATCCGTCGTTTTATAGACAGGGACATTCCGGCGGTCTTTTGCAACACCGGAAATGAATATCCGGAAGTAGTAAAATTTGTGCGGCAAACGGACAATGTAACCATTATCCGTCCCGAAATTCATATCCGGCAAATCATTGAGAAATACGGTTTTCCTCTCATAAGCAAGGAACAGAGCCAGTATATCCGGCAGGCAAAACATACGCACAGCGAAAAGCTACGCAACATTCGCCTGTTCGGAAGCATTAACGGTATCGGCAAGATTGCGGAACGATGGAAGTTTTTGATTGATGCGCCTTTTGACGTTAGCGAACAGTGTTGTAACTTTTTGAAAAAGAAGCCGTTTAAGAAATTCAGCAAGGAAACGGGCTTGTATCCTGTTATCGGCACAATGGCTGGAGAAAGCCGTCTGCGGTTTCAAAAATGGTTGAAATACGGCTGTAATTCTTTTGAAACAAAAATGATAGCGAGTTATCCGCTCTCTATCTGGACGGATGATGATGTCTGGGCATATATCCGCAAGTTTAAACTGCCATACAGTCCCATTTACGATATGGGAATAAAACGCACAGGATGTGTCGTTTGCGGCTTCGGCTGTCACATTAAAGGCGACCGAAGATTCTATTTTCTGAAAGAATGTAAACCGAAAATCTACGAATATTTCATGCAATTGAAAAACAACGGTATATCATATCGGGAAGCGTTACAGTATTGCGGAATTGATTTTCCGGACAAAATATTCATACGGTAGGATGATTTGACGAGGTTTGTCGGTAGTGTAAATGGTTTTTAGCCCATTTTTTGCATTTTTTTGTCCAACTATTTTTTGCATTTTTCAATAAAGACTAAAAAAAAATTATTGATTTATACTACAAAAACACCCATGTTTTGTAGTCATTTGCGAAAATCCGTAACACACTCGTTAATTTGAACGTTTTATTTGCGAAAATCCGTAATCTCTCATAAAGTGTTGCGAATTTCAATTTTAGCGTACCAAATAATACACTGTACTTTTGTAAAAAATATGAATGTAAAAAATGAGGTTTTATGAAATTTATAAATTGGAATATATTGATTGTATTTATTTTTGTTTCTGTTGTTTCTATGGCTCAGAATACACAGACTGTCAGAGGCAAAGTAATTGGTAGACAAACAGGATTTCCTGTCGCTGATGCAACAGTATTGATAGAAAATATTGATAAACATGCACTAAGCGATAATACTGGGGTATTTGTTTTGGGACGGGTACCATTAGGAAGACAAAATATTATAGTTACATATAAAACATCCAAAAATCGGACAGTGAACGAAATGGCAGGCGTCAGTGCAAGGTCGTTTTCGGTAGAAGAAGCAGAGAGATATGCTGGCAGTTTGGGTGGTCTTTCGCCGATGGTGGCAAATTATGCTGGAGTGGTAGTTTCGGAGGATACTTTTTCAACGCAGCAAATTTCATCACCACAATACTGGTCTATAAATAACAAGTTGTGTTCCGAAAGTATGCACAATAATAACAATAATTTGCTTTACATATAATCATTTAATATTATAATCATGGAATTAACAGTTGGAACAAAATGGGATTATGATTACATCCATCTATTTAATGAAATCGGCGTAAAAGAAATGTTTGGATCTTTTCGATGGAGTAATTTAGGAACATCAAGAGGTGGTGCAGTTTTACCTGAAGTTGATGTTGATTTTTCAAAAAAATATATAACCAAACTACATAGTCTAGATATGGAGTTTTGTTATACAATGAACTCTTCTTGTTTAGGAAATAAAGAATTTGACCCTAAACACATCAAACAGATGATGACAGATTTTGAATTATTAGGCGAAATAGGTGTTGATTCTATCACCATTACAATACCTTCTCTAATTGAAATTATTAGACGAAATTTGCCAAATGTAAAAATTAAATGTTCTGTCATAAATCAAATAGGTTCCGTTCAAAGTGTACAGTATTTTACGGAATATTTGGGTGTTGATGAATTTGTATTAGGCGTTGATTTTAATAGAAACTTTAAAGCAATTGAATCTATAAGAAAAGCCACGAATAAAAAGATTGAAATGTTAGTTAACGAGTCGTGTCTATATCATTGTCCATATAGGATGTACCATTATAATATGGCGGCACATGCGAGCAAAAGTGATGATCCATTTAATGGTAAATTTATAGATTATTGCATTATGAACTGTATGAAACAAAGAGTTTTCTCTCATAGAGAAATAATTAAAGGTCGTTTTGTTCGTCCGGAAGACATACATATTTACGAGGATTATGGAATTGATAGATTTAAAATTAGTTCTAGACATATGCCGAGTGAATGGGCCTATAGATCTGCAAAGGCTTATTCAGAGCGAAAATATGAAGGGAATCTCTCTGATATTATCAGTCCTGTAGCGATGGCAATACCTAAAGAATCACTTCATCCTATGCCAGGATTAACAGAAGAAGAAAATGAACGATTACGTTACGCTTTAAGTTTTGAAGCTCCTAATATTTATATTGATAACTCTAGATTAAATGGATTTCTTGATTTTTGGATTAATAAAAAAAGTGATTGTGATTACATGCAATGTGGAACAGAATGTGATTATTGTGGAAAAATAGCCAAAAGAGCAATTACTGCAGAAAAAGATGTTTCTATTACTGAAAATTTCATTGGATTTATTGATCAAACACTTGATCAAGTTGCTTCTGGAGCATTAGCTGATGAAGAATTTTTAGAAATTGCAAATCTTCAGTGGAATGAATTAACTAAAGAAAAACACGAAAAATGTTTAACGCTTGTTCCTATTTTATTTAGAAAAATAGCAAGAAAGAAAACGACTAAAATTGCTGAAAATTATGCTATACAACGTAATTCAAATATTATAGAGGATCAAGATATGGCAAAAGCTTGTTATGAACAAACGCCAAATCATTTAAAGAAAAAAATGGTAAATATTCTTCGAGAAATTAATTGTGATTTATATATTTAAACAGTAAAATTATGGATTTGGAATTAAAAAATGCGACAAAAAAATATGATGACGACATAGTTGTAAATGATTTGTCTTTAACAATAAAAACTAAAACGACATTTGGACTTTTAGGTCCTAATGGTGCTGGTAAATCTACTATCATAAAAATCCTAATAGGATTAACAGACTTAAATAGTGGCGAGATTTGTTTTTCCAATTATTCTTTCAAAAAAGATATTAATATAATAAAGCGTTTGATTGGAGTTGTTCCTCAAAATAGAAATTTGATTTTTGATCAAAGCGTATATGAAAATCTTTACTTTCAAGGAATGTTATACGGTGTTAAAAGCGAGAAACTGAAAAACAGAATAAGCTATTTGATAGATTATTTTAATCTTACTGACAAAAAAAAATCATTAGTAAGTACGCTATCTGGAGGAAACCAACAAAAAGTATTAATTTTGAGAGCATTAATCCATGACCCTGAATTTCTAATAATGGACGAACCAACTGTTGGCTTAGATCCTCATTCGCGAAGAGATATATGGAAACTTATTGAAAGATTGAAAACAAAATATACAATATTGTTAGCAACTCAGTATATGGATGAAGCAGATACATTGTGTGATGAGGTAGGTATATTGAACAATGGTGGATTAATAAAACAAGGTACTCCTACAGCATTAAAAAAATCTTTCTCTGAAAGAGAATATGGTACTATATTTGAAATTAAAACAAATGATATATCTCAAAATAAACAGATACTGGACTTGGTGAAACAGCTATCTACTGATATTAGTTTAAGTTTTAAGGAGAGTGGCGATAGTATAATTATATATGCTTCAATATCTTATTTCACTATTATAGTTCAACAAATCTTGAATTATAAAATAAAAATGATTCATATACATGAGGCGACATTAGAAGATGTATTTATTCATTTAACAGGTAAAAAAATAATGGAGGTTCAATTATGATTAGAGCAATTTTAAGCAGAGAGATGAAAATATTTTTTAAATCATTTCCTAAAATAATTATAGCAAGTGCTATGTTACCTTTTTTATTACTAATAACATTTGGTAAAATTGTTGGTAATATTGTTCCAACGATTGATAATATAGATTATTTGACATACGTCTCATATTCTTTAGCCGTTATAACATCAATGGTTGTTTCAACTTTTGTAACAGGATTTGAGTATCAAGCGGACTTCAAGGGAACTAAAAACATTGAAAACTTAGTAGTTGCTCCTAGTACCACATGGGAAATATTATTAGGAAAATCTATGAGTTATGGTATAAAAGGGATATGTTCCGGAATAGCGTTTTTATTAATATCATTAGCTGTGGGTGCAAGGATTGAAGTTTGGTATGGATTAATAGTATGTATAATTCCACTATTTATTACAGGAGTACTATTTAGTCTTATATCAACAATATTAGCGTGTATTACTAATAGTTACGATGAAATGGCGGCAATGCTTAATATTATAGTATTTCCTTGTATGCTTTTAAGCCAAACCTTTTTTTCTCCTGACATATTATCTAATTGGGCTTCTAATTTTATATACATTTCCCCTTTGTATTATAATGTTGCAGTTTTTAGATCAATATGTCTTGGAAATTTTGGTATAACAGAAATGATAAATTTAATAATATCTTTTTTGTATCTATTTTTTATCCTCAAAATTGCTATATTGACTTTTAATAAGAAAATTAAATTGTAGAATAATATGTTGAATATCAGTAATTATTGTCTCATGAAAAAGAAAATACATCAAATATTTATTGCCCACCGATTTGAATTTACGCCTGTTACAATTGCAATTGTACTTTCAGGTATGGTATTGAATATTAAAAGTCTTAATGAATTATTTTCATTACATGCAATTTTGATCTTTGTTATAGTAAATATTGCTACATATTGGGGATCAATTTATAATGTATATTATGATTATGAATTAGACAAGAAAAGCCCTATAAAAAATCGACTATCAAAATCTATAGATAGTATTGGAAAATTTTTAATGACAGTATTCCTTGTAATTGAACCTATTATATTCCTTGCTTTAGGATTATTGTTATCATATCTAAAAGAAAACTATGTTGGATTAATACTATTGTTGATAGGAACTTTTTTCACAGTGGCTTATTCAAAAGAGCCTCTTAAATTTAAGAGAAGAGGGATATTAAATTCCGCATCCCTTTTTCTTATTATTATGTTTTTGCCTCCAATTTATGGATATATTAATATGGGTAATTCGGTGAATTTATATCATATTTTATTAATATTGGGGTTAGCGTTTGTTGAATATGGATTGGGTTTATATTATACGACTGTTGATTATACTGAAGATAAACAGGATAGAATCAAAACACCTTCTGTTATTTTAGGGGTTAGAAAATCTGTAATTGTATCTTTATTATTGATTCTTATGGGAATTGCATTGTACATTGGGTCATATATGGTTCTATCTCCCAATAATATTGTCCCATTAATAATATCAATATCAGGCACATTTATTTCATTTTTTTGGATAATTATATACTATTTTAAAGGATATGGGAGTGAAATAGTAATGGAAAAAATCATTAAAAAAAATGAAAACTTTATTCCTTTGTGGGTTGCTATTTCAGCATTCTCCGTTTTGATAGCAAATTTAATTTATATTTTAAAATAAAACAAACACATGAAAATAGATGACGTGTTAAATAAAGCTCTACTTTCATTAAATTCCCTACAAAAAAAATGGGGGTTATTGGGAAGGTGATATTTTTTATAATTCATATCCAACTTCTGTGAGATTAATATTACATAAAATGTTGGATTATCATGATGAAGTATGGGAAAAGAAAGCGATTACTTTGTTAGAAAAAATGCAAAGAGATGATGGCTCTTGGTATATTTTAGACAAAACAGAACTACATTTTACAATAAGTAATGAAGAAATTGAACAGATGTTAGAAATTAAAGCTTCTACTATTCGTAACACAATTTCTGCTTTATTAGCTTTAGAATTATATAATGCAAACAAGACTAATATAGAAAAAGCTAAAAAGTATCTCCATAATATGGATAAAACACTAGTTGATCCTTTTACTGCGGTATTTTTGGCATATTTTAATCGTTGGTCATGGCAAGAAATTAAAATTCCACCAATTGAAGTTTTACTTCTTCCATCTAATTGCAAATTTGGAATTAATAGATTTATTCCAGTTTGGATTAGAGATGCAGCTATTGGAGTCCTCGTTTTTAAAACATTGTGTGAAAAAAAAATTATACGGAGTCCTTTAAAACGATTAGCTATTAGAAAAGCTCTTAAATTGATAAAGGGCAACCAACTAAAAAACGGTTCGTGGTTTGGCACATTTCAACCGACAGTTTATCCTATTTTGGCAATAAAAATGATAGAAAAAACAAATAATAATATTTATATTCAAAAAGCTTTTTCATTTTTATTCTCAAAAACTGATACTCAAACAGGATATATGCATAGATTTAATTTACCAGTGTGGGATACAAGTTTTGCTTTATCTGCTTTGATAGAATGTGAATATCCTAAAACAGAAAATGTTATTCAATCTGCTTGTAATTATTTAATAAATGCTCAACTGGATAATGGCAATAATAATTGGGGGTTTGCACCTGAAGTCACATTGTATCCGGATTGTGACGATACTGCAGTTGCAACTTACGCTTTGTTAAAAACAGGCTATCATAAAAGTTATTTTGAAAAAACTATTGCATGGCTTTTAGATATGCAGAATAATGATGGTGGGTGGCCTGCTTTTATAAAAAATCAGGCGATAAAGAAACGAGGTACACTACCTACTTCGGTCGAAGATAGTTTAACGATTTTGCGTGATCCAAGTATTGCAGATATAACAGGACATGTTATAAAAACATTATCAGCATATGGATACGACATTAAGAATGTTCACATTCAACGAGGAATTAATTTCTTGTTTAATGATCAATTAGATAATGGATCATGGTATGGAAGATGGGGTTTGTGTTATATATATGGTACGACTAGGGTTTTGAACGCATTTTTTTCTATTGGCTATGACATGAATGACAAACGAATACAGAAAGCTATAAATTGGTTGATATCACATCAAAATAAAGACGGTGGTTGGGGTGAGCATTTTATTGCTTATTTTAGAGAGGATAAGGGTGGTATCGGATATAGCACGCCTTGTCATACAGGATGGGTACTAAATACTCTTATACCTATTATTGGAGTAAATAGTGAAATTATATTAAAAGGGGTGAATTATTTGTTATCAACACAAAAAACAAATGGAACATGGGAGTCTAATGTAACCGTTGGAGCTTTGGAAATTTATGAAAACACAATGTACAGTGTAACATTTCCATTATTAGGATTAGCAACATTTAATAAATATAAATATGATAAAAAGAAGAATTAAACTAATAAAAGCATTATTCTATGACGCTGGCCGAATAGAATACTTTTGCGCTGATTTAACACCATATTTCATAGGTGTTATACTAGGATTCGCGGTATCAGGAATTGATATAATAAATCCATATGTATTAAAACTTTTTTTAGAAGGATTATTACTCATTGTTTTGGCCCATTTTGCAGCAGTATATTCAAATGTTTATTCTGATTACGAGTTAGATAAACGATTTAAGCCGAAATTGCCTGCAGCAGCAGATATAATAGGGTTAAGCCAATTAAAATTAATCTTCTCTATCATCACTCTAATTGGAACAATAGTAGCAATTGATATTAGTTATACATTGGTAAAAGTAGAACTTTTTATTTTTTGGATAATTGGTGTTGGATTAGCTCATATATATACTTTAGAGCCAATACGTCTAAAAAAATACCCTTTTATAGGAGATATAGCTAGAGGTATACCAATTATAATACCTATGTTATTTGGATTTTATATGTTTTCAGATAATGATAATGGAGTTCTTTTATATAACTTTATTGGTATATTTGTCAACCTTATGGGACTTTTCTTAATTGGTGAAGTCTGGGACTGGAAAGATGATAAAGGATTTGTTTGTACCATTGCTGTCGTTTTCGGATACAAAAAGGCCTTATTATATGGACTTATTTTAATTTCTTGTGGTATAGCAGTTTGGACAATAGGTAATTGTCTTATTTATCCATTGAAAGTAATTTATCTATATAGTATAGTGGGAATATTTTTGTTATCCTGCTTTATTTTATATTCAATTATGAATATTTATAAACATAGATTTGACTACAATAAAATTGAATATAAATGCGGAATGATAACTAAAATTGGTACGAGTCTTATTTGGTTATACCAATTAATAGGTGCAATTATAATATTAATGCATGTTCAATAATTCTCATATAAGAAACTAATTAAAAAAAGCAATATGAACGTTATATTGGTTGATTATAACAACAAAGAAATAGGGGTGTCAGAGAAGATAGAAGCGCATAAATATGGCTTTTTACATAAAGCATTTTCTATATTTGTGCTTAATGATCAAAATGAATTATTACTTCAAAAAAGACAAATAACTAAATATCATTGCGGAGGATTGTGGACAAATACTTGTTGCAGTCATCAACGTCCAAATTGTATTGAGTATAATACTGTTATGCAACAATTAGATTTTGAAATGGGTATTCAATGTAGTGTGAAACGCATTTTTGATTTTTATTATTATGTTTCATTTGAAAATGGATTGATAGAACATGAATATGATACAATATATTTAGGGTATTTTAATGATAAGCCAAATATCAATAGAAATGAAGTCTCTGATTATAAATGGTTAGATTTAAATTTAATAAAACAAGATATTGCTTTGTATCCAAATGATTACACATATTGGTTTAAGTCTATTTTTTTGCCATTTTTGGATTTTGTAAATATATTAAAAAAATAAAAAATAAGGTGGTGTCATAAATTATCAGGATGAATTATTTCCATATGTTCCCGTTTTGTAATAATATTTTTCGATATACATCCCAATTACATTATCGTGTATCTGTTCATTTTTTGAAAAACAGAT
>JAIROC010000043.1 GCA_031257735.1 Bacteroidales bacterium
TGCTACCGGGTAGCAAAGAAGAATTTGGTCTGATTCACGTTTGCTACCGGGTAGCAAAGAAGAATTTGGTCTGATTCACGTTTGCTACCGGGTAGCAAAGAAGAATTTGGTCTGATTCACGTTTGCTACCGGGTAGCAAGGAAGAAATTAAATTTGCGCTTGCTACCCGGTAGTAGATGATATTAAATTAAATTACTTTCGGTTATTCATCCATAGTTTCGATTGGCTTTTTATCGAAAATGTTTATCGCAAAATACAAAGTAAGAGGGGCATAGAAAGTCTCTCTCCTAATTTTTTATCCGACAACAGTGCGTCAGCTAAATTTCACCCGTAAGAGCAACGGAGCTAATTATTTTTGTTTGCGTCAACTCATTTTCAATTTTCAATTTTCAATTTTCAATTAACGAAGTTTTCAATTAATTCAGATTGAGTAATTGCAAATCGCAAAGATGTTTATAAACACCGTTTGCAGTAATCAAATTATCATGAGTTCCTTGTTCGACGATCTTGCCTGCATTGAGAACAATAATGTTATCAGCGTGCATAATTGTAGATAACCGATGAGCGATAATGATAGAGGTTTTATTTTTTAGGACATTGTTTAAAGCTGTTTGTACGGCGCGTTCCGATTCCGTATCCAATGCAGAAGTAGCTTCATCCAGAATAAAAATAGGCGGATTTCTAAGTACGGCTCTGGCGATGCTGATACGTTGTTTTTGCCCTCCTGAAAGACGCGTCCCTCTATCTCCGATATTGGTTTGAAATCCGTATTCCAATTTGGTTATAAATTCGTATGCGTTGGCAATTTTGGAAGCGGCAATCACTTCTTTTTGGGAGACGTTTTCCATTCCCAATACTATATTATTGTATATTGTATCGTTAAACAAAATAGTTTCTTGGGTTACGACGCCAAACAGTTTTCGTAAAGCTGAAATCTTCAATGTTCGGATATCTTTTCCATCCATGAATATACAGCCTGAAGAAACATCGTGAAATCTCATTAATAAATCCATCAATGTTGATTTTCCTGAACCTGATAACCCACAAATAGCTATCATTTTCCCTTTTTCAATCTCAAAATGGATGTTCTCTATGACAGGATTTTTTTCGTAGGCAAAGGAGACGTTTTGAAAGCGTATAGTATCTGTAAAATCAGTTACATGAACAGGATTGGGGATTTCAGTAATTGTTTTTTTTGCTTTCATCAATTCGTTTATGCGGTCTATGGCGGCAAATCCTTTTTTTAGATTTGCGATAGATTCAGCAGTAGTTTTTGAAGGATTGATAATCTGGACAAACATGGCGATATAGGTTATAAACAGTTCTGCTGAAAAACCATTTGTCGTATCTAAAACCAGCATACTGCCATATAACAAAATGCAAATGACGGTAATTATTCCCAGAAATTCGCCCAGAGGAGAGGATAAATCTCTTCTTCTAAACAATTTGATGTATACCTTATTGTAATCATCGTTAAGTTGCTTAAACTGCTGATATATTTTATCAATAGTATGAAAAGCTTTTATCACGCGGAGACCATAAATACTTTCTTCTACCGAAGATGTCATAATGCCTTGTTTTTCTTTTAATTTTGTTGATGCTTTTCGCAATTTACGCTGTGTTTTATTGATAATAAATCCTGCTATTGGCAGTAAAATCAATACGAAGACGGTTAATTTATAATTGATAAAAGAAAGCGTAAATAAATAAAATACAATAGTCAACGGATTACGTAATAATTGTTGCAAAGATTGTAAAATAGACACGTCTATATCTTGTACATCATTGATGACACGAGAAAGAATATCTCCCTTTTTTTTATCGGAATAATAGGACAGAGGCAGGGTTAATAATTTTTCATAGCTTTGATTTCTGTATGTTTTCACGACAGTTCCCCTGATGAAAGCCATCATCCAAATAGCAAGATAATTAAAGAGCTTGTCCAAAAAGAAAAATACAAATATTGTCAAGACCAGCAACAATAAAGCCTGTATCATTCCTGATGAAATAATTGTTTGACTGATGAAATATTGCAGCCAAGTAATCACTCCCTCCGAACTAAATACAAATTCAGGCTTGTTTACAATCGGAGAAATCTTGTTGAAGATCAACGAAAGGAAAGGAGCTAACAATGCAATGGAAAAGACAGAAAAAACTATTGAGAAAATATTAAACAAAGACACACAAACCAATTTGAATTTATATGGCTTCAACAATATAAACAGTTTGCGAAAATCTTTCATTAGTCGATCTGCCTTTCAAATATTTGTCCATTAAATATAAAGCGTGTATCAACAATAACATTTAATTTTTTGAAGGTATATTTCAGTTCTTGTGATTTATAGGAAAACGATGTTGTAAGAATTTCTCCGTCGGTATAATTCATAAAGAAATACTTTGTATCGCCACCAAACGCATCATAATCAAAAAACAATTCATCGTTTCTGATTTCTAAAATGGTTGAACCTTTAAAATGGTTCTTGTTACCATAATTGCCCATAAAGTTAGCCAAATACAATGGATTTCCACTCTCAGACGACAACTTATAAAGAGACATAATTCGACTCCGTGAAAAATTAAAATCGCCTCCATTGTCATCATCCGCATTAAAAACGGTATAGAGTTCTCCATTTGTCCCCATGTATTGGAAAACACAAATATTTGTATGCATATTTACTCCCAAGTTTTCTTCCCAAGAATAAACACTAATAGCCTTGTCGTAAGAAGACACCCGCTTCAGTAGCTTATGTTTCAGAGGGGAAACAATACTCTTTCTATTTTTTAAAATATCTACCAAGTAATGTACCGCCAAATAATTCAAAGAATCAACCGTATTATAGATAGTCTGTCCTGTAGATGTTTTTAATTGATATAATGTATCCAAAATACTGTAAAAGGTTTTTCGTTTCGCTTCAAAAGAAGTTTCAGGGATTTGATATTCCGCAATTCTTTCCCGCACTTCTATCGGATTCTCCCCAGAAATAGTAACAATACCGCTTTCTGTAGAAGTATCTTTCTTTATAGAATAAATATCTATAGGGTCCTCTATTTTGTTTTTCTCAGCAGGAGTACAATTTACGGTCAATAATGCACATAGCAAGATAATCGCATAATTACTTGATTTTCTCTTATACATGATTTTAATTTTAATGTCGGCAAAAGTACACATTTTTCGTAAGATATATCTCCATTGTCCAAAAAATATAGCCCATTGAAGACCGTCTTCCCCTGCTATCTTTAAAATTTTATCGGGAAATAATGATTGGTATCGAAAAAAATTGTACTTTTGCAGCCATTTTAATTTTACATTTAAGTCTTATATAAAAAATAGTAAACAATGAAATCAGTATCTGTGAGCGGTTCTCCAAGAGAGAACGTAGGGAAAAAAGATGCAAAAAATCAACGCAATAATGGATTTATCCCTTGTGTATTGTATGGAGGAGAACAACAACTCTCCTTATTAGTAGAAGAAAAGTCTTTTAAAAATCTAATTTATACGCCAGAAGTATATTATGTGGAATTGGAGATAAATGGACAAAATCATAAAGCCATAGTCCAAGAAACACAATTTCATCCTGTAACAGACAAATTGTTACATGTCGATTTTCTGGAAATTACAGAAGGAAAACCAATCACCATTGATATTCCTTTACGTATTACGGGAAATTCTCCCGGTATCATGCGCGGAGGAAAATTATCAAAATGCGCGAGAAAATTAAAAGTAAAAGGATTATTGGAACATATCCCTGAAAATATTACCCTTGATATTAGTGCATTGGATATATTGGATTCTATTCGGATAGAAGATATTAAACGGGATAATATTACTATTATTGACAATCCGTCAAAGGTTGTTGTTACTATATTGTCCTCCCGTAATGTAGAAGATCCTTCAAAGAAAGAAGAATCGAAATAATACTGAGACAGTTTTAATAGAAAATAATAAGGTGTCATTTTCAAAAGACAGTATGGAATAAATTGCAAAGATCAAAATATATGTCAGGAAATAGTTTTGGTAATTTATTTTGCATCACTACGTTTGGGGAATCTCATGGGGAAGCGATTGGGGGAGTTATTGATGGTTGTCCGTCCAATATAGTTGTAGATTATGAATTGATACAACAACAATTGTCAATGAGACAAAATGACCCTCTCGGTATCAATCAGCGAAAAGAACCCGATCAAGTGGAATTTATATCAGGTATCTTTCAAGGGAAAACAACAGGTACTCCTGTCGCTTTTTTTATCCAGAATAAAGACGTCAAATCAGAAGATTATGTGGCGGAAGCAACAGTGTTAAAACCTTCTCATGCCTGCTTTTCCTATTGGAAAAAATATAATATCTATGATTATCGCGGCAATGGAAGATCTTCTGCAAGAGAAACTGCCTGCCGAGTAGTTGCAGGATGTTTTGCCATGATGTTTTTGAAGAAATACAATATTCAAATAGAAGCCTTTACTATCCAAATAGGACAAGTGAAATTAAAGGATCATTTTTGCAGTTATAATTTGGCAACTGCCCAAGAAAATGCTTTGCATTGTCCTGATAATGCAACAGCTCAAGAAATGGTTTCTATCTTGAAAGAAGTTGCCGCCTCCAAAGACAGTATCGGTTGTGTAATCGGTTGCCTGATTAATAATATTCCAGCAGGATTGGGAGAACCTGTGTTTGATAAACTTTCTGCAAATCTTGCCAAAGCTATGTTAAGTATTCCTGCGGCAAAAGGATTTGAATATGGTTCTGGTTTTTATTCTGCAACCAAACGCGGGTCGGAAATCAATGATTTGTTTACGTATGATTTTCGTACAAAGACAAATTTTTCGGGAGGAATACAGGCAGGTATCAGTAACGGCAATCCTGTTTATTTTTCTCTTCCCTTCAAACCGATACCTTCTATTATGCAGGAACAACCCAGCATTGACCTTGAAGGAAATCCACGAGTGTTAAAAGCCGCTGGAAGACATGATATTTGTGCTGCTCCACGTGTAGTTCCTATTGTTGAAGCCATGACTGCATTAACTCTCGCCGATCATTTGTTATGTTACAGTGCATATAAATTAAATGACTTTTAAATGATGACAATACAGGAAGAAGAAAATAAAATTATTGAAGAATTTTCTATTTTTGAGGATTGGATGGATAAATATAATTATATCATCGAACTGGGGAATGCCTTGCCCATTATGGATGAAAAATATAAACAGGAAAACTATTTAATTGCAGGCTGTCAATCCAACGTTTGGTTACAGGCTGAACTGATAGACGGAAAAATTTATTTCAAAGCAGACAGCGATGCTATTATTACAAAAGGAATTATCAGTCTACTTATTCGTGTTCTGTCAGGAAGGACACCCGATGAAATAATAAATGCCTCATTATCTTTTTTGAACATTATCGGTCTAACGCAACACTTAACCCCTACCAGAAGCAATGGGTTATTATCCATGATAAAACAAATAAAAGTATATGCTATGGCATTTAAAACAAAAGTAAATCAAAATGATAGATAAAGAAAGTTTATCCCCCATACAACAGATAATTATTGAACAATTGAAATTGGTTGAAGACCCTGAAATTCCTGTCAATATATGGGACTTGGGACTTATTTACGATATTGAAGCAGACGATCAAAAGAATATTATCATTACAATGACACTTACTTCACCTCATTGTCCAGCAGTAGAAACAATACCGAGTGAAGTAATGGCTGCAATAAAAAATATTCCGGATACAGGTGTAGTAAGTGTAAAAATTACATTTACGCCTCCATGGTCAATAGAAAGGATGTCGGATGAAGCCAAATTGGAATTGGGATTTTTATAAGAGTTAACGTTTATTTTATTTTGTTTTCATGATTCGCGGGGATATAGTTTGTATCCCCGCTTTTTTTATGTGCTGAGAAAAAATGGGCAGTAGTTATGAGTTATGAGTTATGAGTTATGAGGTGGGAGGTGAAATGGAAAATGTATTAAAAATAAATACAGGCTTCAACAATTGAAAATTGAAGATGAAATAAATGCAGGCATAGCCTGCTCGGATAGAACGAACGAGGTAGAACCTCGTCCGAACAAAGATGACATGTCGGTAGAACGTTGGAATAATCTTCTGATATTGACATGTCATCCCTACGTAGGGGCGTATCGCATACGCCCCTACGTTCCTGTTCCTTCTATAAATCCGCAAAGAGATAATGAAAAAAGTAAATAGAAAACATGAAATATATCAATAAATTTATTTTGTGGGTTGCATTTGGGGTTGTCTCCATATTTAGTTTTGCACAAACAACTAATCCCACAGGCTGCGCTGTTACAGGAACAATACTTTATAAGGAAGATTTTGGCGGGAATGATCCGAGTAATACTACTGTAAGACCAACAGGTATACCGCAAGTTCAAGGATATACGTATTCTACGGGACATACTCCTAGAGGCAGTTATTCTATCACTAAAACAAGTAGCACTTTGACGACATGGACAGGTTGGTATCTAAATTTAGACGACCATACTTTTCCCGGCGACAATACGCGCGGTTATTTTATGGGATTTGATGCCGACGAGAAATCGGGACAATTTTATGAATGTGAAATTAACGGATTATGTGCAGGTGTTAAATTGTATTTTTCTGTGTGGATCGTAAGTTTGCTTAACTATACTACTCCTCCAGATAAAACCAATATGACATTTGTTATAGAAGACACACAACAAAATATGTTGGATAGTTATAATACCGGTAATGTACCCGATGCTGATCCTAATTGGAAACAATATGGATTTGAGTTTACAATTCCTGTTGGACAAAATTCAATAGTATTGAAGATTATAAACAGTGGAACAGGAAGCAACGGTAACGATTTTGCAATGGACGACATAGAAATACGCCTTTGCATACCTCCTGTAACTTTAACACAAGCAACAATAATAGATACGATGTTATGTACGGGTATGTCTCATTCTCTTGAAGGAAACTATACCGATGACGGAACATTTGGTAATAATCTTGTTTATCGTTGGGAAAAAAATACTTCAGAAGACATAAATAATCCAAGCGCATGGACACCTATAACCGCTACTCAAGGAACATCAAACAATGGAACAGTAAACAGCATTTATACTATTAGTCCTGTAGCTTTGTCGGATGCGGGTTATTATAGATTGGCAATTGCCAATGCCGCAAACATAAATAATTACAATTGTCGCGCAATGTCAGACTTTGTTCATTTGCAAATGATAACAAACACAACTTCATGTACTATCAATGCAGATATGACAATATGTTATAATACTGTCCCCGCACAACTTACAGGAATAATAAACAACGGAACAGGTACTTATACGTATCAATGGCAAAAGAGTACAGATGGCAATACATGGATAAATGTTACCGACGGAACAGGAGGTACAACGTTAAATTATACTCCTTTGCCATTAACGCAAACAACATGGTATCGTTTAAAACTGACAGGAAGTACGGGCGCCTGCAATATAGTATACAGTAATACAATGACGGTAACAGTTCATCCTGACCTCGTACTTTCGGTATTGACGGAAATTTGTCCGGGCATAACTACGCAACTCATACCCAATACCGGCGGCGTTTGGACAGTCGATAAGCCTGCCGTATTAGAAATAGTCAACAACAGAGCCATAATAGGGAAATCCGTCGGCACGGCAACACTCACCTACACCAACACTACAACAAACTGTAGTAAAAATGTCGATATAATAGTAAAAGATTATCCAGAACCAGACGATATAACAGGTAAAAAAGTAGTTTGTATAGGGCAAGAGATAGAGTTATCGAATAGCATGTCAGGTGGAGTTTGGACGAAAAACAATTCCAACATAAGCATTATCAGTCAAACCGCTACTCCCGCCAAAGCGACAGTAAGAGGTGTAACGAAAGGGAATAGCTATGTAACGTACACGGTATCCAATGGCGAATGTAAAACAAAACGTACATTCCAATTGAAAATAATTCCCGTCCCCACTACGCCACCAAAAATAATAATCGGCGTCGAAAGATGATAAGAATTAAGAATTATGAATTATGAATTAGGCTGACGCATGAGAATGAATAGAATAAACGGTTCAATAACGCCGTTGTTGCGAGCGCAGCGACGTGGCAACCGTTATCCGTTACCCGTTACCCTTTACCGTCATTGCGAGCGCAGCGAAGCAATCCCTAACCAAAATGCGTTGATTGTTAGGGATTAGCTACGCTGCTCTTACGGGTGCCACGTCGCTGCGCTCCTCGCAATGACGGCGTTGTTGGTCGCTTTCGTGCCTTCATGCTTTCGTGTCTTTCGCACGTCAGCTCATTATTCATTGTTCAATTGATTACGTTTTCAATTAAAGAAAGGGGGCTACCCTTTTTTACGGTAAGGAGTAGCCCCACGAGACATGAATTATATACATTAATCTTTTTAGTCATGAGTTATTTTCTTGCGTCAGCCCAACTCATAACTCATAACTCATAACTATCTCTCTATTCCTATTATTATTTTTGATGGCGGCGAGTCAGGGATTACTTTCAAGCGGAACGTTCGTTTGGTTTGACATCCGAAATTGGAAACTGTATACGTTACAAAACTATTCCCTTTCGTCTCTCCTGTCACTTTAACAGGATTGGCTTGGGGATTGTCAAAACTTATATTATCGTTGTTTTTCGTCCAGCGACCACCAGAGGTGGTGTTGGATAACTCTATCGTCTTCCCGATACATACTACCTTAGCGCTAGCTGTTATCTCGTCAGGAACAGGGTAAGCATTTACCTTTATGTCTATGGGTGTGTTACAGCCTCCTGCTAATGAATCGTAAAAGGTAAGTTTTGCTGCGCAAGGGTTTATCCCTACTATGCTGTTGTTATTGACAACCTCCATGATACTCGGATCACTGCTTTCCCAAAGTCCATTTGTGCTGGGTGAGATGCGTACGGTTAAGCCCGGACATATTTCCGTCAGAAAGTAAGGTATGGCACGAACATAATAAACAGTGTCAATATCACTGTAAACCGTCCCGCAAACAGCATCAACTACCGCACGTCGATAATATTTTGTCTCGGTTAAGCCGCTTATGTTGTAGGTTTGGGTAGGAATGCCAATATCTTGCCATTGGATTCCATCCGTACTGCTTTCCCATTGATAGAAATAGTTGCCACTGCCGCCGGATAAAGGATATGTCCCCAAATCAATATTAAGCGTTGACACTCTGTAACAATGTCTGCTTTCTGTAGGACTGATAAATCCCGCTTCCAATGGAGCGTAAACACTTACTGTTACCGCTTTTCTCTTGCCTGTATCGTTCTCGCAATAGTTATCTCCCGACACGCTTACATAAAAGGTAGTATCTGCTGTTAAGTGGGATGTTGTGTAACTTGCTTCGGTATGAAATGGCGTAGTTGCTGTTTGAGAGGAATACCATTTGTAATTTGAATTGGTAACATTGGGCGCGCTTATGGTCAGATTTGCGGTTGTGTTGTAACAGATTGTTGTATCTTTTGCTGTAATATCGCTTGCCACAGCGCGGTTAATGACCTCAAAGGTTGTTTCAAACGAATAGGTGCGACACTTATCCGTTACGTCTATACGGACAGTATGCTCTCCATTGGTCAATGAGCCTGTCCATTGCAGGACGTCTGTTTGACTTGTTTGCTCTATTTCATCAATATACCATTTCAGATAACCGGTAACTCCTGCCTCTGGACTGATGCCGCTTGCCCTGAAATTGACTGCTGAACCAACACAAATTGTTTGTCCGTTTAAAGTCTGGTAATGATTATCGTCCACCGTGAAAGAGGCTTCGAGTGTACGCATTGCCGCACCAGACAGATAATAATATGTTTCTCGTTCTCCTAATCCGAAGCCCATGACGAACAAACCGTTGGGATTGGAAAAATGATAGGCATCTGTTGCACTTGTCAATGGCATTGTATAAAAAGAATAAGCAGCGCCCAATCCGTTACCGGCTATCCATGAACCTCCGCTGAGTGAAGTTGGGGAGCCATTTCCTATGGTTACTGTGGTTTGGTTGCAAGTTGTCGTAGGCGTTATCACCATGACATAATGCTCTGTCAGGGCTGTACCGATAGAAGGTATAAAGGGCGCTATGTCGGCGCTAAATACCATCTGTTCTATTGGCGGAATTACTGTTAAAGCAGGATCGCCAACAGTCCCTTTTCCATATTTCAATTCAGGATGATTCATCCCCACAAGATAAGACGCAACTCCTACCGGTTTATCGGATGAAATATAACATCCTCCACTGTCTAAATATATCTCCATTTCCACAAATTCTCCTCTGTCTAAATTGAGTGAATTTTTTCCGCCTCCATCTATCTTAATCACGCCTCCTGTTTGAGTTATTATTGTTCCATCCTGAGAGGCGACTATCCTTACACGCTCTACTCCGCGCTTGGTTACAGGGATTACAAATATTTTTCCCCATGAACTCACAGGCGTCATTTGTTCGTATAAGTGGTCGCAGGCAGTAATATTTGCTGGAATAGGAGCACAAGTGCGTATTACGAAATACGCGACAGGTTTGTTTGAAGTAATATGATAGCCGGTAATATCTGCATTTGTATATAGCGAATAAACCTCACCACTTTGCAGCGTGACTGTTGAAGCATTGTTTTCGTATATAGTCGTATTATCTTCTGTGGCAATTACAGCATAGAACTCATAGTCATTTACATGATTATATGACAGTTGATAATAATCTGTTCCCAAAACATCTACAGGTAAGATAAAGGTAGCGTCTGTAGTGTTTATATATTGATTCAATGCATAAACGGATATCTCTTCCGTTGATTGGATACGTAATGATTTATTACTCGTTCCTGTTGCAGTTAAGTAGACAGCCGCTTTTTCGACTGTATTTAAGTTGTATGTATACACGCTATTGGCTGGAATATTGAAGGTCGTATCTCTGTTTATATCCTTAAAGGTAAGTTTAACTGTAGTCGCTTTTTGAGAAACAATGCGTACCTGTAAAGTAACAACAGAACTACCTTGTCCAAAGTTGTTTCC
>JAIROC010000095.1 GCA_031257735.1 Bacteroidales bacterium
GTTGTATTTTAGAATTTGTTTACTTTTTAGCTTAATTACCTCAAAGATAACAAATTATATTTAATTTACAACCACTTGCTTTTATTTTTTTTGGCTTCTATACCTCTTTTTTTTAGGCTGGGAAACTTGAGTCCTATTATAATAGGGGTATTGCAATTGAAAACGAATTGCAGGTAAGAGTGGATCGGTTACGTCACCTGTTAAACTGTCCACATTTACGCAGGTTGGCATTAGAGAGTGGTTTCTTGTGCCGCAAGTCGAAATTATCACCGGAATTGTTTTTTGATTTACTGTTTTATGCGGTATCGTTGTCCTCCAACAGCAGTTTGGAGCATCTGTGTGGTTATTTGAGCAGTCAATACGGTATTCCGTTGCGCAAGCAGTCATTAGACGAGCGTTTTAATGAGCGCACAGTCCATTTTGTCAAAGCCGTACTGCGCGCCTTGCCGGAGGAGCAGTTTTCCGGTTTTCTGTACGATTGCGATTTTCTTTCCGCCTTTGAGCATGTGAGGATAAAAGATTCCACTAAATTTAATGTGCCATCGAATATGGCCAAGCATTATCGTGGTAATGGTGGAAACGAAACGACCTCATCGTCAGGCATCAGCATACAGTATGAATTTGACCTGAAAAATGGAAAGTATGAAATCCATGCATACGATTTTGGAAGAGAGCGGGAGTGAAATCGATTTTGAAACATTGTATGCCCGGATGTCTAAAGAAGGCATTCAGCAGATGGAAAAGAAGTCATTAACCGGTAAGGAACATTTGCCGGTTCGACTGATAATTACTTTGGTTTCCCCGGAAGTTTATTCCGAGCGCATACGCAGACTGGAGAAGGAAGCGAAGAAAAAAGGGCGTTCCATAAGCAAAAGAACACGCATGCTTTACCATTTCAATCTTATGATAACCAGTGTCGAGGCAGAAAAATTATCGGTGGAAAAGATATATCCTCTCTGTCGCTCCCGCCGGCAAGTGGAACTGATGTTCAAAAACCGGAAATCTGTTTTTTCCCTCGCCGGACTCCAAAAGATGAAAGAAAACCGTTATATTACCATGCTTTATGTTCGACTGATACTTGTTGTTGTCAACTTGCAAATCATCTACAACATACAGTTTTGTCTTTCAAAAACGGAGGAAAAAAACTTATGTTGAGTTTCAACAAGGCGCTTAAAACACTTAAAAACATGTTCCCGGAACTGATGCGGATTTTGGTACACTATGCTCCGGTTTATCCAAATGTTTATGTCATTTCTAAGGAGCGACAAATTAATATCAAAAAAACTGCGTCAATGCTTAGAATGACGCAGTTCGGAAAAAAGAAATATATGCTTTACTTAAAAAGGTTTGCACGATAAAGTAAAACCTATGACGCTAACAACAACTCGTAGAAGTACTTGTACATTTACACGAAGTAGACGTACTGGTACATATCGACATTTCTGCACTATATGCAATATGAGAATCTAAATTTGTAATCAACATAATTTTAATTTTTAAAAAGTTAATAAACCGAATTTAACAACAACTCGAAGAAGTACTTGTACATTTACACGAAGTAGACGTACTGGTGCATATCGACATTTCTGCACTGTATGCAATCTGAGAATCTAAATTTGTAATCAACATAATTTTAATTTTTAAAAAGTTAATAAATAGCATATATTTTCTTTTATCATGCATTATTTAAAATGTATTATACAACCTGCAAAAAAAGTTCTCCGAGTAAAATAATTATAATCTTTTTTTTTATAATCAATATTATAATATATTTGGTTCTCGTTCTTTTTATCAAGAATATTATTAACTCCACAAAATACAGAGTATGAAAACCTTTTTTTCTTAAAACCTTTTGATACATTCAAATTCAAGGCGCTATATCTGTTATATTGGGCGCTATTAATAGCGCTTGAATATGTTGGAATATAAACGCCAATATTTTCATTAATAGATGAATTAATTATTGGCGTATAATATGCGCCTGGTCTTAAGAAAAAATTGGCTGAAATGCCGACAGACTTAGGATGGTCGTAATACAAAGTAGTTTTGATAAAATATTTTAAATTATCAAAACTCGTAAACCCTTCATTTCCAATGCGTATTTTTGAGTCTAGATATAAGTTGGATAACTGAAGTGAGATGTATTTGCTGACTTGTAGTTTCACCATTAATTCCATTCCCATGATATCTCTATCCGCTTCCCCTTTGATAGGGAGATTTTGTTCTTGATAATAATTCTCATGTTTTTTATAGAAAGCTGTTTGCAACTGAAATTTTTGTGTAAAATAGATATATTCAAAAGTGTACTGGAAACAACTTTGTAAAGGATATATGTAAGATTCGGACATAAAATCATGAGAATAATATTTTCCAATTGAAAACAAAAATTTATTTTTACTATTAGAAGACAAATATTTAAAGTTTAGCTGGTAACTAAAATTTGACTTTTCATTTCTGTTAAAAGTGTATTTAACGCCGATATTTGAAGTGATATTTCCAAATTCATTTTTAAGTAAGAAAAAAATATCCGACTTGTTAAACGAATTTTCTACATTGATTTTTTCATTGGGCGTATTAGGATAATAGCTATAATAGTATAGTGGAATAAGGCCCTTGATATTCGCATTTACAAATTCATAATTACCGCCTAATTTTATTTGCATTTTTTTGGTAAAGAATCTTGATATTCCCATAGAAGCATAAATGAAATGGTTTTTCTTGTCAAGATTCATATTTCCATAGTTCATCGAATTATTTAGATATGAAGATGACAGGTTCGTTTCAATAATATTCCTATCAAACGGTAAATAGTAATTGATTATGTTATTATTGAACAAATTATTGCTACGATAGTCTCCCTTATAAGAATATAGAGAAGAAACATAATTGCCTTTTTCATTATATATCGAAGTATATAACGATAATGTCGCTCTGCCTGATTTAATATAGTTACGCACGACACAATCATAACTACTGTAATGATTTACATCCGGAATGGTTTTATTTAAAACTTTAAGAGGATTGAGATTGGTATAATTCAAATAGGTCTCAAAAAAACCGTTTTCATCTGTTTTTGAATAAGGGGCTGACATAGAAAATGATCCGCCAATCAAGGATAAAAATAGCGTTTTCTTGTTTTGAGTTTTATTATTCAATCGCATATCCACGACTCCGCCGCTGACATTTCCATAGTATACCGGAGGATTTGAAGCATATATTTCTTCTTCTCTTATTAATGAAGTACTAAAAATAGAGCTACTTGCAATTGTATTGTTCAGTAAGTTCCCTTTTGTAGGATAATAGATCGGAACGCCGTTTAGGAACACTCTTGAAAATTGAGCGGGACTTCCCCTTAACATGGGAGCGGCGCTTTCCAATGTATTAGTTGAAACTGGTAACGATTGAATGGCATTTAATGGATCGGCTTGAGCAACGGGATTGGTATATATTTCCAACTGTTGGATTGAAGATGTTGAAAAATCGCTAACAAAACTTTTATTAAAAAAAACAACGACTTCCTGAAGCGTCATGTTATCTTTTTCCAATACGATTACATTCTTGTTATCGGAAAATTGCGTGTACGACAGGGGCGTTTTCTTATATCCTAAAAAGGAAACAACTAATGAATCATTTATATAATCGTAACCATTAATGGATAATTCAAAAAAACCTATAGAATCTGTAATGTCATATAGAATAGGATTATTCTTGAAATAGACAATGGCTTCTTCCATCGCTTTTTTATCCGAATCAATGACGTATCCCCTCACTGTATTTTGCTGTGATTTACATACATGAGAAATGCTTAAAATAATGAGTAATAGGATAATATGATTATTTGTTTTTTCGCGTTTCATGACAAAAATTAAATATTGTCGATTTGCTTTTGGAGTTGTTTTATCATATTGTTATCAGGAAATAATCTTTGGGCTTCAATAAAAAACTTTTTTGCTTTTTCCTTTGAATCATTGGTTAAGTAGTACTGAATAAGCAATCTGTACGCATCTACTTTCCCCCATGTAGGAGAATATAAATGTTCCGTATCTTCCGATTGGATTGCTTTAAGAAGAAATGATTCTGTTTTTCTTCCGCCTCCATACTCTTTCGGAGTATAAAAATCATAGCTTCCATTCACGTAATTTGCTCTAACATTTTCGGGATTCATTTGAATAGCCTTTTCTAAATTGTCATTGATATATCCCATATAAATGATAATTTCTTGACGAGGAACAAATTGGAAATTATAACTCTGTTCTAAAGCTAACAAAGAATATACTTCAACATCTTTATTTTTTATTTTTTCCAATTCTTTTATCGCAAAAGCAATCGTTTCTTTTGCTTTTTTTTCGTTTCCGTTTTTTATGTATGTAATTGATTTATAATATAATAAATACGAAAACCAATAGGAATGATAATATCTGAGATTATCTGATTTAGATTTGACAATTCCCTCTCTTAATGCATTTTCGATAGGCTCATATACTGAATCCTGAGAAAATGAAACTAAAAAGCAAGAATCAATCTTGTTTTGAATATTATCAAGTACATTCTTTTTTTCTTGATTTTGTGCTATTGTTATAAATGTACTTCCTAAAAATAGAAACAATAGCGTACATTTTTTTTTCTTATGCATAGCTTTTTTATTTATCTGTTTAATTTTATTTTTTTAATTATGCGATAAAAGATAAAAAATGAAAATACCATCCATGCAAAACAATAAAGCAGGCTAAATTCATTCCCTCTCATAAATATCAACACTGTTTTCAATGGGAAAAAATATCCAATAACGTCAAATGTAATATTAGCCTTAGACAAAACAAAAAAAGCATCCGACAAGAAAATAGTCAACATATAATATATGCCGATTATACCTTGGTCTTTATTGTCTTTAATCCCGCAAAACGATATGGTAAGCGCAATAAAAGAATATATAATGAATACAATAAGCGTACCGATCAAATATCTTCCTATATCAATAGCCGTAGGCGTAAACTTAAAAACGAATATTGAGATCATTATCAATATGAATATGGACGTCAATACAAAAATTAACCTTGTCAAGATAAAACCGACAAACAAACTTGAAAGATTAACGGGATACCCCTTGAAATATCTTACAATATTCATAGAGTAATAATTCTTTATTACCGGTCCTACGGAATAGAGAGCATCGCTACATACCGTACTGCCTATCATACCTGGTAAAAAGAATTTTGCATATTCTTCATCTATTCGAAATGCCATTCCAAATATTATGAATAAAACCGGAGACAATATAATGGTAAATACAACAGATTCCGGTAAGCGACACGATACTAGAAACTGATAATAAAATACCGAATACCATTTTTTTACACTCATGACGATCTATTTTTTTTAGTCAGAAAACTATATACATCTTTAAGCTCTATCGGCAAAACAGAATAATTAATAACTTTCTTTTTGATAGAATTTAAAAGCGCATCCTTTTCCATTTCGCCTTTATAATAGAAATAACAGACATTTTCTTCTTCATAATAATCACTCCCATTGATCAATAAAATATCTTTATAAGTATTATAAATTGCAATCTTTCCTTGATAAGGCAAATAAGTCTCTATAAGTTGCGCCGAGCTCATAGGAGTATTCAAAACTTTGCCTTTATGCAAAAATAATATTTTTGTGGCTATATTTTCAACTTCAGTCCAAATATGAGTGGTAAATATCACTGTACTATCCATGTTTGACAGGATATTCCAAAATTTACTTCTAATAATTGGGTCTAAACCATCGGAAGGCTCATCAAGTATTACCAACTCCGGACAGTGAAATAGAGCCGCATAAATGCCTAATCTTTTGTTTTCTCCTTTAGACAAAACTTTCAACTGTTTGTTTAGTATATTATTGATATTCAAATCTTCTATTAATCCGTTATTCATTTCTTTCTCGAACAAAACAGACAGCCAAGAAAGAATTTCTTTTACTTTAAGAATCGGAATAGATGCAAAAGAGTCATATAATATACCTGATTTCTGCTTGTCAAACCTATTTTCAAGTATCGTATTTCTGTTAAAACTTGATTTTATATTCCCTAACAAACAATCCAACAGTAAAGATTTTCCCGATCCGTTTGATCCCAGTATAGCAAAGATATCCCCTTTTTCCACATCAAAAGATATATCGTGCAACAGTTCAATTCCTGAAATGTTTAACGACAAATTTTCTATGTTGACGAAGTAATCCATGATACTACTTTTTACCGATTATAATAGTGTTTTGTATAGATTCCAATACGCCGTCTACGCCTAAAAATTCTTCCACAAGACTGTCTTTATAACCGCCTAACATACAACTTCCAAGGTCTAATGCTTCGGCTATCAAACTAATGTTCTGCGACAAGAATCCTACTTCTAACAGCATGAATCGATAACATCTTTCGCCATATTTTATATACAACCTGTCAATCATAGATGTTATGAAAATCACACAACTTGTATCTTCGGAATTAATGTATGGATCGGATCCGGAAAAATTCTGTATGTCTTTCAAAAAATCACCCGATTTTACTAACTCCAGCGAATTGTCGTCCGGGCTATAATGATATAAACCTTTGGGTATTTGAGAATTAAGAATAACGATATATACTTCTGAAGCAAATAAACCGCCACCTGATGGGATAGGCCTGAATTTCCATGTTACTCCATTTACTATTTCTTTTCTATTAACGCCATAAGAGTATCTTAAGATATAATACAATTCTTTTAGAGAAATAGCATAACGCGCATATTTTTTTGTGCTTTTTCTGTTTCTAATTACTTCAAATAAATCAACAGTGAAATTCTCATCTTCATAATCATTCAGGAAATATTTATTGCTACCCTCGTATCGTTTGAAAGGTTGAGCAGCCCTACTTAAAACGAAAGGGTGATAAAATGTGTTTGTTAACCTGGAAAGTTTCCGGATATCCAAATGTGTATATTTGGAATTTACAAGATAATCCATACATAAAGAGTCTCTATACTTACATGTATTGTATATCGAAGAATCTTTCTGTGCAACATCTTCTCTAATCTTGTCGCTGATTTTAATAATATTCATATTATATAGTCTTTTTATAATGAAAGAAGTATGATAATTCTCAAGGAAATGGATGCGGCATATTGTTTAAAGTCTCATAAGAAGCTCGTTTAAATCCCATATTAACTGGCGTTTCATATAATCTCTTACCACCTAAATAATATTTCCCATATGTTCCATTCAGAGGTATTAATTCAGGACAAATAACCCTAATCACTCTAAAATTTGCCTCAAAAACATCTTCTGTAGTTATTTCTTTAGAATAAATACTCAGATTGAGATTTCTAAATAAATTTAATATATATTCAATGGAATCAATATCTGATAATATATTTTCATCTTCATAATCGACCAACTTGTCAGGTTTTTTGTTAATCCAATTATCAAATAAATAATATAATTCAGGATGTTTGGTATAAAAAATACTGTGATCCTCAAACGATTTAATATCATTAAAATCGTCCATTTTTTTATTTTCGTTCTCATACAAAAGATACCTATAATATGGTACTGATTGACATAATTCAAGAATAGTTTTATTTATAGCATCTGTATAAGTCATTCGTGTTGCGGCTGAAAAAGCTATAAAATTTCCATATTCATGTTTCCCTGTCATTATTCCCATTATAGATGGAACCCTTATATCAGTTGTCATATCAAAAAGATATAGGTTCATGTGTGAGGGAACAATTTTGTCGACAAATTTTTTCAATTTTCCACTGATAGATATTTTAGGAATGTCAAGCAAGTTCATCCATGTAATCATGAACGCATCACGCTCAATCACTTCGAAAACGCCATTTAGAAAAGCCTTATATATTTCAGAATGAGCGGCATATCCAGTAGATATTTGTTCCGAAATATGATTAATATCTATACTGAAAGGCATATAAATAAAACTAGCCGGACAATAAATCTCCTCTTCAGAAAACATATCTATAACTTTGTCCCAGTAAAGAGTCAAATCTCCAGTAAATTGTTTGTAAACAAAATCCGGTTTTTTATATTGTTCACTATGGAATAGTGAAAATTTATCGGGCGCAATGGCATTTTCTCCTTGAGCCAGCAATTGATTATATGATGCTACTTTCAGATTCGTTTTGTCATAAAACGTCGGACAATATCTCTCTACACCTTCGCCTATTGCAGATAAAAACGCTTGTTCCCAAGTAAAACCACAACCACCGCTCTTTCCTGCATAATATTCGCCGCCAAGCATTTTTGTTTCACAATTATAAGCTGAATATGCATACATTTTAGGATCGCTGTTAAAGTGCGCAACTTCACCAATATGAGTTAAAAGCCCAATTCTATTTGACACTAAATCCAACGATCTTTTTATTTGGAATATCTCATTGTTAATCTTCATATTATTTATGGTTTTAATTTTTCCAATGAAATAGAGTCTAACCAAGGCGCACTGGAATATTTTCTTTTGGAATTGCAATGAGGACAAAAAGGAACCTTATAAAGGTTATGCCACGTAGTTGTATAATCATCAAAATCTATTTCCAATAACCTTTTATATGTATGAGGGAACCCATAAGACAATAGAAATTTTTTAGTTTCTATAATTGCAAATGAATAAACAAATTTAATAAATGAGATTTCAATATTACCCATTTTACTGGGTTTATTTCTTTTGTCTATCCAATTTTCATAATTTAAAAATTCATTATATTTCGGTAATGCACTTTTTACTCGTTTGTCATAACAATTATAACATCCTGTTTCTTCACCATAAAACAATGGTCCTACAAATCCTCTATTGTACCTTAAACAAGATACTAAAAGCCACGGAATGGAGTTTTTTATAGCTACTTCATTGAACAATTGTAAAAACGAGGGAATATAAGATGTCGAATCAACAATTATAAAATCTTTCCCCCCAACAAATTCAGCAATTTTTTCCTCATCATATACTGAACTATAGATTAAAAAGGATAAATTTGCTTTATTCAATTCCGATGATTTTACTATCTCAAGTCCAATTTTGTTTTCTGAACTTACAACTATTCCTATGGACTTTTCGTTTAAATTTTCGTTTAAATTCGTCACCGGATCAAATAAAAACCCTTTTAACAAAGAATCATCGGTTTCATAAAAAATGAAACCATTATCTTTTAACCCTTTGAAAAACTTTAGAATCTCATTTTGTGGATAATTTTTTTTAAACGAAGAAATTAATTCAGAATACTTTTTCCCTTTAGAAGATATAATATCTTCGAACATTTTAAGTTGATTTTCCTCATCAAACTCAATTTTGTACATTTTTCCGGCACAATGCAATTGAAATGTACTGTCGCCACATTTCACTATATCATAAAAAGCATTTAACATAGTTTTTAAATTTTACAAATTTTATTATGCAAAGGTAGCCTTATTTTCTATAACATGTTGCCCGAAAAATGGGAATTTCTGTCCTATTTTTGAAAAACGGATAAAAAAACCAACTCTCTACAGGTTATTTGCTTGATAATCAAATTCAAATCAGCATGAACGGACGCGGTAGAGCGACAGATAACATTTATATTGAGCGGTTTTGGCGCAGCGTAAAACAGGAGAAAATATACCTGAACGCATACGAAAACGGAGCGGAACTTTACGCCGGACTGGAAGAATATATCACCTTTTACAACACCAAACGTCCACATCAGTCGCTTGATTATCAATATCCGGCAAAAATTTATGAAGAAAATTTGTGTATTTGATTGCCATATTGTAAAAATGTTGTATCTTTACTGTCGAAAAAAAAGTAAAAAACTTTGAGATGGGAAAGCGGGATTTCCGCTTCTTCTCAAAAAGAAAATTTGATGGATAAATTTTTGTTTAACAAAGTCCAACTTTCTGTCCGAAGAAAGGGGTACATTAAAAATTTTATGAACACAAAAATAGGAAGACGCATACGTTCATTTAGAGAAAAAAATGGTTTTTCACAAGATTATATGGCTGATAAGCTCAATATCTCGCGTTCTGCTTATAGTAGAATTGAAACAGGTGAAACAAATACGTGGGCATGCCATATTGAAAAATTGTGCAGCGAATTTAATATTAAACCGGAGGCATTATTCGATGAAATTGATTCTTTTAGTCAGAATGATATGAAAAATTACTCCTCGGCAGTACTCAATAATATTTACAGTGAGGCGCATGTTACAATTAATAATCTGTCAGATAAATTAATAGAATTATATGAGGAAAAAATAAAAAACTTGCAAGAAGAAATTGAATATTTGAAAGCTCAATTTAAAAAATAAGGTTTTCCCTGAACAAAGATTTGTAAAAGTTATGGAATGGATGTAATAACTTGTAATAACTATTATAGCGGGAACCTTTCCTCCCACATTGCGTAATTGGTCGTTCGATTTTTTTTATCCAAATAAGAATAATTATTTTTGGAAAATAATGGCTGAGATAGCCGGATGTAAACTGCAATATTTTTCCGGTACGGAAGCGGTTAATGAGCGTAAGGCTATTCTGGATCAATGAAAAACGCAGCAGACAAAAGTAGTCCGCTCGTTTCCATAGCGTTACCCCATTGACGTTCTCTTTTTATCAAATTCGCGCTTTTTAAACGGGTTGTAAAAATATTTTCACTATCTATGCGAGCGCCTTGAAGTCGTTTCTTGAGGAAATAAACCGCGGAATAGCCCGTTGGGCATGTCGCAAATACAAACGTTTTCGTGGAAACAGATGGAAAGCTCTCTATTGGTCAGGACGGCTCGCCAAACGGGATAAAACAATGTTTTATCATTGGGAGTTGGGTATAACCCCGCCGATATCTCATAAGGGTTGAATAAGAAGAGCCGTGTGAGGGGAGACTTTCACGCACGGTTCCGTGAGAGGCTGGCGCTGAAATGCGCCGGCCTACTCGACGGTATTTATCAACATGATACTATGATGGTTATACGTTTTCGGATGGATACTAATTATTTTTTGCATCAATCATTTGGCCCAGGTAGACCACAAACTAAAACATCATGAGGTTCTTTCATTAATAAAATAAATGGTTCTTCTCCATTATTATCATTAATCCAAGTAATTAC
>JAIROC010000117.1 GCA_031257735.1 Bacteroidales bacterium
TTGGCTTGTGAACAGCACTAACTGCGCGATAAGAATCAGCGTTACAAAACTTAAATTCTGATTGCTTATACCGTAATCAACTATGCTCTGCGTTAAGAATGGAAAAACAAGTTGCAGCAGTGAGCCGAGCAACAGTCCTAAAAACAGTTGAAGTATGTATTTTTTGTACGGTTTTAGATAGCGAAAGATAAATGAAAATTTTGCACGGTTGGGCTTTCCGTCTTCGTGATCGTAGAAAGCGTGCGTTGGTTCTAACAGTAATGCAATGCCCTCATCTTTGCCGTCTTTGCGGTTGCTTATCCAACTGTCGCAGAACTCTTGTTCTGTAAACTTTATTAAGCCGTGTGCGGGGTCGGCTACGTGTATTGTTGATTGGGATTTGTTGGTGTTGCGACTGCTGCTGTTATTGCTGCTACGGCTGATATTGCTCTTGTCTGCGTTTTCGTCGTCTGTATTGTTTTTGTTGCTGCTCTTACGTTTATTGCGTCCGCTGTTTTTTATTCTGTAAACAACGACAAAGTGTTCCTGCTTCCAATGAACTATGCAGGGCAACGGTGCGTCATGCATAAGTTTTTCAAACGTAACATGAACTCCCAACGTTTTAAACCCTAACTTTTCCGCAGCGTCGCTTATGCCGAGCATACTTACCCCTTCGCGCGTTGCGGCGCACATTTCGCGTAGTTGCTCAATGGTGTATGTTTTGCCATAGTGTTTGGCTATCATTGCTAAACACGTGGCACCACAGTCCATTGCGTCGGGTTGGGGTTGGTAGGGGAATGTTTTCATTATCACGGCTTATAGTCACAATTCATCGGTTTTGAAAAAATATCTTTCTTGTCCTCTATAAACACCCTACAATCAAGACACATATACCTATATTCACAGCGTTTACATTCTTTTATTTCATCTTTGGTCATAAACCAGTATTTTTGAAAATTCGACATTTTTACAATATCTCCGATATTATCTTTTTTTATATTGCCAAAATTATATTCTGAATGAGGACAATTTTTTATGTTTCCTTCGCTATCTATGCACAATTTTTGATTTAAACAATTGTTTCGATTAACTGATTCACAATAGAAAGGTAGGTTAACTTTAAATACATTATTTTTATTCTCAAAACAATTATAATATTTTTCAAAAGAAAGTAAAACATGTTGAATATATCCTTTGTTGTTAAGCTCATGGTTGTTTACATCAGTACTATTTGTTTTTGAATTTGTTATTACGATCTTTCTTATATTTAAATATTTTGATAAAAGATTTTTTATATTGTTAATATTGTAATATTTACCATCTATAACAATTTCAATATATGAAAGCCCTCTATTTTCAACTAATCTGATCATTTGCTCTACTTTAATTATTGGCAATCTATCTTTTATAACGATTTGCAAACTCTTACATCCTAATAATATTATCTGATCAAATATCGTATCTGCATAATTAAGAGTTAGGGATTTTTGTGTAAATTCAATTATAGCAACTCTTATCAATGATGGATATTGCCAAGTAAAATCAATATCAGGGAATAAAAAAGGCTGTTCTGTCAAAAATCCGTATTCTTTTTCTATCAGTAAATTTATGTATTGCAGAATTCCTCTTGCGTCCTTTTTGTATTTATTTTTTATTTCCTTTATTGTATACTTTTTTGCAAGTTTTATAATTTCAATTAAATCGTTAGGAATTATCAAATAACGCTCTCTAGTTAAATCATAAATTGCCCCTTGTGAGTGTCCTTTAACAATAACACAATTTGAAAACAAAATAAAATAATTTATAAATTTTGACATTAGATCATTCTTTTCTTAATGGTTTATAGTAAATATCTATAACTTTAACAATATTTACTTTATTATCGTGTGTATTACTTTTTTTGTTTATAATTGTTGTCAAATAATTGTATTTATAATGGATAGGTAATACTCCACTATTGATAAGTTTATCAATTTCATTTAATATTCTTTTGTGCTTTCCCATATTCCTTATCTTTAGATATTAGCAAATCAGCAATTTTTTCCTCTATATGAAAATTTCCTGGATATGAAACCATCCCGAACTGCCCAACCGGATTAACTTCTAACAAATAATATTCATAAGAAGGTGTAAGTATTATATCGAGAGAACCCGTATTTAAATTTAAAGATTTCATGAATGAATCCAATGTTTTTTTTATATCATCGGCTAATTCGAAAGGTATTCTACGATTTGGATTATCATAATTATAATTTCTAAAATCAATTTTTGTCCGTTCGTCATTTTGAGATAAAATCGCGATACTATAAAAATCTCCCATTAAATAAAATGAGCGTATTTCCATCAATTTATCAATACGTTCTTGTAATAAAATAGGAAAGAATGTTTTGGGCATAGATTTTATAGCATTTATATCTAATTGTATTGTAAATGGTATGTATGAAATATTGTCTATTGAAAATCCATAAACATCCTGAATCGCTTTTGCAATAATATTTTTATTATTTGAATAATAAAATTGTAATACATCCTTTTTTTTGCAAACAATACTTGTTTGAGGAAATTTGATTGATAATTGTTTTGCCTTCTTTAGTTGTTTCATTTTATTTATACTCACAGTATTTATACTACCAAGCCAAAACCTGTCAAATAACAATTCTTGCAATAAATCCAATACCGCGCATTCTTCTCTAATTACGCTGTTTATCAAACATTCTCTTACGGAGTTATATTTAATATTAATCTTTTCCGTTAACTGACCAACAGGGATGCGTCTCGCCCAAATAGCACCTATATTTGATAATTTTATTGTACATTTATTCTTGTTTATCAAACAGCAAATTTCTTTTCTTTCTGAAATTTCATATTTAAATGATAAATTTGTAATACTGTCTATGCGAATAAATTTTGCACTTTTATTTTCTAACCATTCCGTTGTTTTTGTTGTTGCAGTATCTTGAGGTTCTGAAAAAATTAATATCATACAATAACGATTTAATTATAGTTGTTGTTATTTGTGCCTTTATTCACTTCGCTCATGAAAGTACTCCGTCAGAAAAATGCAAATTTATTTGCATTTTGTCTAACTTAATCGTGCTTTTGCATAAAACCCGTATATTCTTCTAATGAATTTAATCCAAAACATCGCCTTAAATTATCGACTATTGCTTCATTTTCAAGCGGATAAGGCATAATATCATTATTTTTATCATTGTCCATTTGCGTACCGAAAATTTGTTTTAATCCTTTATTCACTAAAATACGATCTAATAAATATGGATAATGATGTGGATTTACTTTTCCTGATTTTGAATTTTTGTAAATCAATCTAAGCACTTTTACCTGAAAAGCAGTATCGTGGTCTGCGTGCTGTGCAATAAGCCACGCATTATTTTCACCATCGAAACCAACAATCTCTCTGTTTGGATAGCCATATTTATCTATTATATCGGAAAGTTTTTTTGTGTTTGTACTATCAACTTTATACCAGTAAGAACTTACCTGCTCACTACAGCACGCAGAGACAGAATCATAACCTTGGTGCCTCATATACTGGTCCTTTAATTTCATATTATGCAGTATTTCTTTTAATTCTTTATTTTGTTTTTGCGCAAAATGATTCAATCGTCGTATAACAGTATCTTTCAATTTTTGCCATTGATTATTTCTACTTAATGTATCAAATACACTTGATGCCATTGCGCTTTTTATCGCGTTAAAATACTGTCGTGGTGTTTCAAAAAGCGGGTTTTTCTCTACACTCTTAGCGAAATATTTACAAGCACTGTCAAAATCGTTCATATAGCTATAACAACAGCCAAGCATAAATAAAGATCTATTATTAGAATCATTTCGCTTGTAGTTTATTATTGCTTCTTTGAAATTACCGCTTGTGTACAATGAGTCGGCATAAATATTACAAAAACATTCTATCGTATCGTTTTGATAGATAAAAAAGAAAATTGATAAAAAAAATGTCATTTGCCTAATTATATAATAAATAATAGCAGTGCCTTCACTGGCAAATAAAGACACTGCTATTATTTATCGAATTACCTCATAAAAGCAAAACTCGAAAAGGACAGAGCCGTAGGAATTGGTACACGAACGGTATCTCTAATAGGACAATCGTCTTTAACTTGTTTACCGTCTCTAGTGCACAAAGTATCATCTTCGCCATCTCCGCCAATTATCAAATTTTGCCCTTTCGTTGAAAATTCAAACTTTTTCATTTTATTAAAATGAGCCGTTATATTTTTAACGTTTTTCTTCATAATAACTAAATATTTATATGTTTTACTTTTTGAGCCAACAAAAACGTACAACAAGCTGGCTCTCTTCCTGCTGTACCTCTCTTCATTAATGGAATATCATAACGCCCTCCAAGGCAAAAGAAAGGAAACCTGCGAGGGCTAAAACTGTCGAAGTTATTTTCCCCAGCAGCCAAATTCTATCGCTCGCATAAAGTGCAAACGACGGTTTAGAAAAAGTAATCAGTATTGGAAATTTAAAAGACAAAATCAGAGTATAAGCGTCAAAAACACTCACGAACAAGGACCGTTGCAAATGTGCAAACAGTCGGAAAATTAAACTGTGAATCTTATTCAGAAACATATTTTGTAACTAACTTTGTAACTAATTAAGGAACATGTTTTTAACATGAGATATATTTTCATATCTTCGTATTTTCAAATATATGTAAAATTATTAAAAAAAACAATAGCCGTAATAAATTACTTTGCCTGAGGCTTGGTGACGCGGTTTTGTATTGACGGTGAGGCGGGTGGGATGTCGTTTTTGACTATTGCGGGCAATTATCCGTAGCCTTATGTGCGGGGGTGGGCGAGGCTGGGGGGTGAGCCTTCTGCGGTACAAAAGCACCCAACCGATGAATGAACATAGTCCTTGAAGGTTATATGCGAAATCCCAAATGGTTGTTATACTCATGTTTGGCTGCTTGTGCTTTGCCGCAGAGGGCTTACCACCGAGCCTGTGCGTTGGCGTGCGGGGGCTGGTGGTGTGATGAGTAGCGGGGACGGAAAGTAACGGCAGATTGTGCAGAGAGTACGACTGTGGGTGCGTTAGGGATTGCAGCGGAAATCATTTTTTGCTTTCTGTTTTTTATATCGGGTTTTGTTTGTTGTTACTTTACATCGCTGCTTTAAGGTTGCAAGCAAAAAATATTATTGCTTCGCAATGAAGTCGCTAACGTTCGGCAAAGCAAGTAAACTTGCTCTGCTCTCACTCAACCGCGACTTTGCAGCGGAAAGCCCGACCCTTTGGCGCGTGTTCCTTGCGCCAAAGGGGAACGCCCAAAAATTAAATATACATGTCATTTGATACAAGTTGCTTTGCTCTGCTGACGCTTGTGCAAAACGTTTATAGTCCAACTCCTTACGCTTCTTCAGAAACAGCACTATCCACAATATATACAACACACTTGCGATTAAAAATATACCTAATATTTTTAAACTGTAAATGCCGAGAACAACAGAAAATATTATCAGATTGAAAAA
>JAIROC010000120.1 GCA_031257735.1 Bacteroidales bacterium
ATTCTGAAATGGAGAAGATGAAATTCGATAAAAAACTTCTCGGATTAGCTATTGAAAAACAATGTGAAAATATGATTGCCTTAGCACCTAAAACATATTCTTGTTCCGTTAATTCGGATAAAAATAATAAACCCTGGATAGATTTTAAAAATATTAAGACAACAGCAACTAAATGTAAAGGCTATAGTAAAGAAGGGAAATTAAACTTTAAAGACTATTTTAATATATATACAAACAAAAGACTCTTCTTGGAACTAATAATAATATGCAATTGAAAAAAGATAATGAGAGATTAATAATGACAAATATATCTGTTACTAAAAATGTACTTATGATGAATTGGTATCTCACTGCTACTAAGGTTGTTTTGTTTTTAAATAAGGTGTAAATAAGGTTTTATCTACCTCATTAATCATCCATAACAAACACGTTTTAAGGGATTTAATTGGCTTTGAACACCCTACCTCGAAGGAGGCTTTCATTATTTTCAACTAAAAAATTTTGTGTAAATTTGCAAACCTTATAAATCGTTTATGCAAAAGAAATGGATATTACGTACCGTATCAGACAAACATTTGATAAATAAGTTATCAGAAGAGTTACATATTCCGGAACCCTTAATATATTTATTGGTTCAACGGGGAATAACCACCTACAATGAAGCAAGATGTTTTTTTAAACCAACTTTAGAAGATATTCATGACCCATACTTAATGCAAGATATGCAAAAAAGTGTCGAACGTGTAGAAGAGGCAATTAAACGTAAGGAAAAAATACTTGTCTTTGGAGATTATGACGTAGACGGAACATCTGCAGTGGCATTGATTTATTCTTTTCTTAAAGCCATCTCTCAAAAACATGAAATAGAATATTATATCCCTGACCGTTATCGAGAAGGTTATGGTATGTCCATACAGTCTGTTGAATATGCAAAGGAGAATAAATTTTCATTAATAATCAGTTTGGATTGTGGCATAAAATGTCATCAAGAAATAGATTTGGCAGTAGAATATGGGATTGATGTTATTGTGTGCGACCATCATTTACCGGATAAAACCTTGCCCAATGCTTACGCCATATTAAACCCCAAACGAAAAGACTGTTCCTATCCATATAAAGAATTGTCAGGTTGCGGAGTTGGGTTTAAATTGATTCATGCCATCGCCCAAAATCGTGGTATGCCTCTTGCGGAAGTGTGGCAATATTTTGATTTGGTAGCCTTAAGTATCGCCTCTGATGTAGTACCGATAACAGGGGAGAATAGAATATTTGCCTATTTTGGGTTGAAACTTATTAATGTCAGACCGCGTCAAGGAATAGAATCATTGCTTACTTTCAGTTCAATTGTCCGTAAGACGCCACCCGAAACATCCATTCCTACTAAGTCCCTTAAAACTGTCTTTAGCCGTGAGATTACTATTAATGATCTGGTTTTTGCGGTAGGTCCTCGCATCAATGCAGCAGGGCGAATGGATACCGGCAGGAGTTCCGTTGATCTGCTGATAACGAAAGAAAAAGATGAAATTATCAATTTGGGTAAACGTGTAGACATGCACAACACAGACCGTCGCGAACTTGACGTAAAAACAACTCAAGAAGCAACTGATATGGCTTTGGCAAAATTGAATCTGCAAGATAGAAAATCATTGGTCGTTTACAGTCCATTGTGGAGCAAAGGAATAGTTGGAATTGTTGCCTCCCGTTTGGTAGAACATTTTTACAAACCCTCTATTGTATTAACGTTATTTGATGGAATGATAACAGGTTCGGCACGTTCTGTCAAAAACTTTGACCTGTATATCGCCTTATCACAGTGCAGGGATTTGCTGGAATGTTTCGGAGGGCATACTTTTGCGGCAGGATTGAGTTTGAAACCTGAAAATTTAGACGCATTTTCAGAAAGATTTGAACAGGTAGTGGCTTCAACCATTTCCCAAACATCCTTGACCCCGTCCATAGAAATTGATAAAGAAATCTCTTTAGATGCAATTACAATGAATTTTTTCAACCTGATGAAAAAGTTTGCGCCATTTGGTCCCGAAAATTCACCGCCTGTTTTTATGACAAAAAATGTTATCGATGCAGGGAAGGCTCGTGTTGTAGGACAAAATCATTTAAAGTTATCTCTTTCCCAAAGATACAGCAGGAGTTATCCCGTTGAAGCCATTGCCTTTGGCTTTGGTAAATATTACGACCAAATAACAAAAGGCTCCCCTTTTCATATCTGCTATCAGATTGATATCAATGAATGGCAGGGAAAAAGCATGCTACAGTTGAACATAAAAGATATAAAGTTTGAATTTAATCCGACAGACCTGATTCCTGCCTGAATTGATGATGCATCAATAACAAACCTTCTACGGCAAGTTGGTAGGAATTTAATCCAAATCCACAAATACTTCCGACACATACTTCGGACAGCCAAGATTTTTGTCGATAACTTTCTCTGGAAAAAATATTGGAAATATGCACCTCCACCACAGGAATACAAATAGCACGAATAGCATCGCTGATGACGATAGAAGTATGCGTAAACGCCCCCGCATTGATGATAATACCATTGTACTGATTTTCGGCTTGCTGTATCTGTTCTGTTAATATGGTTTCGTTGTTGGATTGAACATAGTCAATCGTTACAGTTTTGTATTCCTGTTGGAGACTGGCAAGAAAATCTTCCATAGAAACACCTCCGTAAATAGCAGGTTCCCTTTTACCCAGCAAATTTAAATTTGCCCCGTTCAGTATAAGAATATGCATAATCCAAATCTATTTCTTATTTTCATCAACATAGACAATACGGAAAATATCTTCATCATCCTTTTTCAAATGATGATGCTTCCTAAAATATTCTTCTTCTTCTTCTTTGGTGCTAATGGTTGCAGAGGGGGTGTTTTGATTTTTCAGACTGTTTACTGTGGTATTATAACGCTGCAATTCATTTTGAAGATGTTCAATTTCTTTGTTCATTCTATGGTTTTCTATCAGATTACTATCCCCTAACAACAGATAAAGAATAAAAATAAAGATGGTTAAAATGTATTTGTACTTGACACAAAAATTGATAACTTTCATACGAGTATATTTTTTGCAAAAGTAATTATATTTTTTTTACGAGAGATAAAAACCATGATTTTTTTTCATGCGTTATTTTATCTACCTCAATATATGTCGCATCAATATTTATGTTTCTTTGGGTACAATAAATTAATTCTACAACGCGTTGGAAGGAATTATAAATATCACAATTACATGAAAAAAAACAGGACAAGAAATTTATTTATTATATCAGGATTTGTTTTTGTTGCATTACTGACATGCAATTTTATTCGCAATGATTTTGAAATAGCAAAAAATCTTGATATCTATTCATCTTTATTAAAACAGTTAGATGAAAATTACGTAGATAATATTGCTATTACTGATCTCAACCAGACAGCCATTGATGCCATGCTCAACAAATTAGATCCCTATACCGTATATTATCCTGAGTCTGATTTGGAAGAATTTAAATTAATGACAACAGGTCAATATGGGGGAATTGGAGCAACAATACAACACGGTGATGAATATGTAATGATTTCTGAACCATACGATAACTGGCCAGCTTTTAAGGCAGGACTGCAACCGGGAGATCAAATTATAGAAATTGGAGGGAAAAATCTTAAAGGAAAATCCGTATCCGATGTTAGTTCCATGCTCAAAGGACAACCCGGAACAACATTATCCTTAAGCATTATCCCATACGGCACAACCAAAATCGTAAAAAAAGAGATTGTCCGAGAAGAAATAAAATTACCTCCCGTAAGCTATTACAGTATTCTGGAAGATACAACAGTGGGTTATATTCGATTAGACCAGTTTACCGACAATGCAAGTCTGGAAGTGAAAAGCGCCTTTCTTAAATTGAAAGAAAAAGGCATGCAAAGACTTATCCTTGATTTGCGCGGAAACACAGGAGGCTTACTGTCGGAAGCCGTTAATATTATCAATCTCTTTGTAGACAAAGGGAAATTAATTGTAAGCACCAAAGGAAAAATAGCAGAAAGGAATCAATTTTTCTATACGCAAAATACGCCTGTTGATCTTGAAATTCCACTTGTGGTTTTGGTAGACGGGATGAGCGCTTCTGCGTCGGAAATCGTATCGGGCGCATTACAAGACATGGATCGTGCTGTTATCGTAGGTCAGCGGACATTTGGGAAAGGTCTTGTACAAAATATCTTTCCGCTAAGCTATAATACACGTCTGAAAGTAACTGTCTCCAAATATTATCTTCCTTCGGGACGCTGTATCCAAAAAGTAGATTACTCTCACAAAGACAGTACAGGACGCAATGTCTCCAAAGCAGATTCCATTGCAATGATCTTTAAAACAAACAGCGGTAGAAATGTATACGATTATGGTGGCGTAGAACCTGACATCGTACTCGCCAAAGAGGAATACAGTACTGTTTTGCTGGCGATGTTACGAAAAAATATTATTTTCAACTACGCCAATGAGTTTAAACTCAAAAATACGGCAATCCCTGCTGTCGAGAAATTTGTCTTTACTGACGCTATGTATGATGATTTTCTAAAATATGTAAACGAGAAACATCTGGAATACGAGACTTTTACCGAAAAACAACTCAAACAACTCAAAGAAAGTGTAAAAGCCGATAAACTGACAGGTAATGTTGATGCAGCTATCGCTTCATTGGAAGCTATTGTTCTCAAAGATAAAGCTACAGATCTGACCCGATTTAAAAAGGAAATATCCGAATTACTCGAAACAGAAATAATATCACGGTACTATTATCAAAAAGGAAAAATCCAAGCATCCCTGAAAATTGATACCGAACTCAAACAGGCATCTCAATTGCTGAAAGACAATGAAACTTATAGCGCTATTTTAAAAGGAACTTACATCCATAAGAAAAATTAATACATGCAAATAAAAGAACCGTTATTTGAATTTGTCGAGCATCGTACAAAGAATAGAATTATATTTTTATTTGCTTTGGGTTTATTTTTACTTGGAATACCTTTTTCCAGATTTTTAATGAGTTTGGGGGGATTTGTCCTTGTTATTAATTGGTTTTTGGAAGGAAATCTTCTCAACAAGGTAAAAAGCATTTTTCGTTCTAAGATAGTTTTGAGTTGTTTGATTTTATATGTCGTTCATTTGCTCTGGCTTATTCCATCTCAAAATATAGGTTACGGTATGTCGGATTTACGGATAAAAATCCCGATGCTTTTTATTCCTTTTATTTTTTTCACAAGCGAACCTTTGTCTCGCAGGGAATTTCGAATCCTGTTGCAAATGTATATTTTAGGGACGTTTATCAGTTCTTTTGCAGGATTTGTTTCCTACATTATAAAGGATTTGTCTGACAAGCGCGAAATGGCTCTATTTATTTCGTATCTTCGTTTTGAGATTAATATTTGTTTTGTCAGTTTTGTATGTCTGTATTTGCTTTTGAAAGAGAGAATGCCTACGCTTTATAAAGTTATCATTACAATAGCTTTATGTTGGTTTGTATTTTTCTTGATATACTCGGGTTCATTGACGGCAATTTGTTTATTTTTCATCATTATCCCTGTCATTATTGTCAAAACAATTATGAATAATCAGCATAAGTTTCTTCGTTACGCGATACCTTCTTTCTTTGTTGTGATTGTGGCAGCTGTCAGCGGTACGGTTATTCATTGTGTAAAACAGTATTTTCATGTTGATTTTTCAATGGAAACCGCAGCAAAGTATACCGCTGACGGAAATCCCTATTTTCATGATCCCCAGAAACAATATGTCGAAAATGGAAACTATATCTATACATATATTTCGGATGTTGAACTGGAAGAGGCATGGAATAAAAGGAGTAAAATCAATTTTCATGGCGTTGATCATAATGGGTTTCCTATCCGAACAACTCTAATACGTTACCTTAATTCCAAAGGACTGTACAAAGACAGGGTAGGGGTAGAAACGTTATCAGAACAGGACATCTGTAACATAGAACAGGGTATTGCCAATATTGCCTATACGCACCGACTAAATATCATCAACAGAATATACAGTTTGATGTGGGAACTAAATGATTATTATTACACCGGCAGTATCATCGGTTATTCTATTCCACAACGAATAGACCTCTGGAAACATTCTGTTTCGCTGATAAAGAAGTATCCTTTATGGGGTGTCGGAACGGGGGATGTTAAAGATGCTTTTGCCAATGAATTAGTATTAAAAAACTCTCTTCTCGCAGGAACAAATATGCGTAGCCATAATCAATATTTTACGTTTTTGATTGCATTCGGAATAATCGGACTTGCATTTATATTGTTTTCAATCATATATCCTCCATTTGCCTTGCGAAAAATGGGAGATTCTTTATTTTTAGTCTTCCTTTGTATAATAATGATTTCCATGTTCACGGAAGATGCGCTCGAACCCCAAGACGGAGTTACTTTTTTTTCCTTTTTTTATTCTCTTTTCTTGTTTTTGTCCCCCAACGATAAACGAAAAATAGAGATCAGTTGAAAAGACGAAAGGGCGAGAACAACGTAGGTAATTATGAATTATGAATTATGAATTATGAATTATGAATTATGAATTGGCTAACGCAAACAAAAATAATTAGCTATGCTTCCTTACGGGTCATAATTAGTGTCTGTCTTTATAGTACAAATAGGGTTGTTTCAAAAGCGCTCCCTGCAACAATCAGCACGTCATTGCGAGCGCAGCGAAGCAATCCCTAACCAAAGAACGCATTGATTGTTAGGGATTGCCACGTCGCTGCGCTCCT
>JAIROC010000124.1 GCA_031257735.1 Bacteroidales bacterium
GCTCTATTATGATGGAAGAAAATGTACTGACCGCCGCCGGCATTACGGAACGCATGGATGCCAAGAGTATGGTGCATACTATTCGTGAAGCAGGATTTGAGCCTTACCTGCGCAACCAAAGTTATCAACCGGAGGAATTGAGGACAGCGTAGATAGTATGTCCATCCAAAATTTGCTGTATTTCAGCAGCTGTTGAAATTTTGCAGACATAATAAGTAATTTGTATGATTTTTTCAGGCTTAATAGGCTATCAAAAACTTTTTGAAACAATCCCTTTTAGCAATTTTTTTCCGATAAGATTTCATTAAATTTACGATTGGTAAGTTTACTTTGCATCCACGATATAAAATCAAAAACCACGAGTAACAGTCGTTCGTATTTATTTTGGTTTATTTTTATTATTTCTTTTTCGAGTTGGCGGAGTAGCTTTTCGCGAATTTTCCTGTCATTGAGTAAATAATGACTCTGGATGAATTTGAATAATAATTTTTCAGTAATATATAAATGCTTTTCGTAGCGGACATTGCGTTTGATTGACTTTATTTCATTTTCAAAAAAATCATAATTTTCAGATTCCGCTTGTAATATTAAGTTTATTAACCGAACATACCTATATGCTGGTAAAACATAAAATATTTTTCCTGAACTCATAATAGTTCTCATGTGTTTTCTGGCGCTTTTTATGTTTCCTGTGGCGAGATCAAGAATTGTAAAGTCAATTAATAAATCAAGTTGAATATCCAGTCGTAGCAATGACATATTTTTTAGTAAATCGTCATTGTATTTTGAAATTAACTCAGTTGCGGCAATAAAATTTCCCGTATTAAATGAACATGAAAATTCATACAAGAAAATAAGAGCACGAACATTCAAATTGAAATCGGCGGCGTAAGCGCCTTGTTCAATCTTTTTAAGTTTGTTTATAAAAAACGGCATTTCATTATATAACGAAGCGATTTTCAGACTGTTTAAAATTCCTGTTATTGCCTGTAAATAATAAATTGGAGGTTTTAATATCATGTGTTTGTTTTCTTCAAACATATCGATCAATGTTTGGTAAAAACGAATAGCCATTTTATAATTTCCTGAATCAAGATAATATGAAGCTTGAAACAGTAAATGTAATTTTTGCGTTTCAAATCCTTTGTACGAATTATGGGAGATGATATCTAATTCACTTAAAATTAAATCATTTAACCCCTCTTTTTGTTTTTCCGAATTGGCGTATCCTTTATAAAATAGTCGATGTTTGAGAATATCGTAAAGTTGAGAATGAAGATTTGAACTTCGATTATACTTCATTTCTTCTATGATTTTCATTTGTTTACTTATAAGTTGGCGCTCGTTTATGTTTTGGAAATTTGTTGCATTCAGATATTTCAATTCAATCCTGCGCGATAATATTAATAGTGAACTCATTTCGTATGTTAAAGCCATCTTTTTTGCCTTTTGCAATGATTCCATTGCTTCATCAACTAATGTGCGCTCGAATAATATATCAGATTCAGAAATCAAAGCAAATATTTTAGTTTGTATGTCCCGTTTACGATGCAGGTATATCAAACAATCCATTATTGCGCGATAAAGATGTTTCACCGCTATATTAAAATTTGCGCTATTGTATTTTTGACAGAATTGAATATAAATAGTGTCAACGGTATTTCTTGCAACAATCAAATCAAACAGATACATATACTTTTTGTCACCTGACTGAATATTTGAAAATAAACGAAAGTATCGTCTTTCTGCTTTTGACAACGATTCGGTTAAAATCATCAACGAAGTTAATTTTTTCATAAATTTTGCGTTTAATTTTTAACAAAGGAAATAATATTATTTTAAATGACAAAAAAAATGTAGAATATTTACAAGTTATTTTTTTATAAATATTTTGTATAATGATATTTATAATTTAAAACAGTAATTAAAATTCTATTTGGGATTATCTAAATTAGCTAATTTTGTCCTTTTTTACGAAAAATAGCGTTGTAACTTTGCAACAAAATATTAATAAACTATAAAATTAATATTACATTTAATTTAAGTAAAATGTCAAGAAATTAAAACCCTAATTATAAATTAAAATAAGTATGACAATTCAATTTAAAAGTAAATTTGCTGTACTTCTGTTTACAGCCGCTATGTTGAGTGGTTCGATTTATACTGGCTATGCCCAAGAAAAACGAACTGTAACAGGCAAAGTGATAGAGGCCGAATCAAATATGCCTCTTCCAGGGACAACGGTTAGCGTGAAAGGCGCTAATGTAAGTGTAATTTCTGATGCAGGTGGTAATTTTTCTATCACTACCGCATCCGGTGATGTACTTGTCTTTTATTTTATGGGATATACAACGCAAGAGATTGTGGTGTCCAATCAATCCCATATAGATGTATCTATGGTAGAAGAAATAACCAGACTTGACGATGTGATTGTCATTGGTTATGGAACAACGACCAAAAAAGAAGTTACAGGTTCGGTTTCTTCTATTAACAGTGATGATTTTAAGAGCGGCAATATTACCGACCCTATTCAGTTACTTCAGGGGCAGATTGCCGGATTAAATATCATTCGTCCAGATGGCGGGGACCCTAATGGTTCGTTTCAAATTCAACTGCGCGGTATCTCAACCATGCGTGGAGGAACATCTCCGCTTATTGTTATTGATGGCGTTGTCGGCGGAGATTTAGCAGCTTTGAGTTCAAACGAAATTCAAACTATAGATGTTTTGAAAGATGGCGCTGCCGCCGCCATTTATGGTACCCGTGCAACGAATGGCGTTATTTTGGTGACAACTAAAAAGGCTGTTTCCGGTGCAAACAAATTAGAGTTTTCATCTTATCTTGCCTTTCAGACAGTTGACAAAAAGCCTGATATGCTTACTGCCGATGAATTTCGCACAGCCCTTACTAAATATGGTATGGACAATAGTGCTGACCACGGGGCATCTACTGATTGGTTTGATGAAGTTGTACAGTCGCCTATAACGCAAAATTACGAATTATCTTCTTCGGGGGGAACGCGTTCGTTTAGTTATCGCGCAGCGCTTTCTTGGAATAGAGACCAGGGACTTGTAAAGAAAAGCAGTAAGGAAAGTTTAAGAACAAGGATCAATGTTTCGCAAATACTTCTTAATGACCGCCTTAAATTAGACTACAATGCCGCCTATTCAACATCAAAAAGCGCTTATAGCGACACATATATTCTGCGCCAAGCCATGTTTCATAACCCTACTGAACCTGTATATGCTGATGAAAATACTCCTGAACAATACGGTAATTACTATTATGTAGGGGCAATGGAATACTATAATCCTGTGGCAATGCTTGAACAATACGAAGATTCAGGTTTACGCAAAGTGTTTACCGGAAGTGTAAATGCGTCATTGTCAATTATTGATGGACTTAAAGCAAATACGCTTGTATCTTTTACCGAAAGCAGCGACCGTTATGGACATTATTATGGAAAATACTATCCCATAGGTATGGGTAATAATGGTTATGCAGAAACTTATAATAATCACGGTAATTATAAATCATTGGAATCTTATTTGGATTATTCCGGTTTGTTCAATGGCCACAGAGTACAGGCAACATTCGGCTATTCGTATAGCGAACAGTGGGGCGAATCGTACGATGCGATGAATTATAAGTTTGATACAGATCTGTTTTCGTTTTATAATATAGGAGCAGGCGCTGCAATAAATGATGGTTTGGCAACCATGTCAAGTTCGAAATCGTCAAGCAAACTTATTTCATTTTTTGGAAGGGTTATGTATAATTATAAGGAAAAATATCTTCTTACCGCATCACTTCGTCATGAAGGATCTTCCCGTTTCGGCAGCGATCATAAATGGGGACTGTTCCCCGGCGTAAGCCTTGGTTGGAGACTTACGAAAGAATCGTTTATGGAAAATGTCAAATGGGTAAACGATATTAAATTGAGAGCCGGTTTTGGAGTTACGGGAAATCAGGAAATAGGAAATTATCAGTCGCTTGCTATTTTACGAAAGGGTTCATCTAATTTTTATTACAACGGAAAATGGCTAAGCACTTACGAACCGGGGCGTAATCCTAATCCAGATTTGCGATGGGAGAAAAAGCAGGAATTTAATGTAGGTTTTGATGCCGCAATACTCGATAATCGTCTGAATGTAAATTTTGATTTTTATAACCGCCGTACAACCGATTTGTTATATAGTTATTCCGTGCCTGTTCCTCCCAATCTTTACAGCAGTACGTTTGCTAATGTAGGAACTATTGACAATAAAGGCATTGAATTAACTGTATCAGGCACGCCTTATGTATCAAAAAATTTCAAGTGGAACATTATAGGCACTATAAGTCACAATACCAATAAATTAGTGAGTTTTTCCAATGATATTTATGCTTTGGATTTTATTAATACTGGCTATTTTGGCGATGACTTGAAAATTTATACAATGCGGATAGAAGAAGGTTGGTCGCTTGGTAATTTCTACGGACCGAAATTTCTTGGCTTTGATGGAAACGGCGGCGCAAAATACGAAGATTTGGATGGCATAGAAGGTATAACGGAAGCCGATTATCAAATCATAGGAAATGCTTATCCCGATTTTATCTTTTCATTGCAAAATACTTTCGCATACAAAAATTTTGATTTTGGTTTTCTTTTGAGAGGCTCTGTAGGCAATGATGTGCTTAATCAGACAAGATTATATTATGAAGGTCCCGGTTATCTGGGAACAAAAAATATTCTTAAATCGTCTTTCGACAACGACTACACAGGTGGAGCATATTATTCATCGCGTTTTATTGAAGATGGCTCATACCTGAAACTTGATAATATTACATTGGGATATAATATTAACATAAGATCTTCGTACATATCAAAATTACGAATATATCTTACAGGACAAAATCTTTTCACCATCACTAAATACAAGGGTATTGACCCTGAAGTAGGTTTATCAGGACTTCAACCCGGTATCGATTGGTACGATTTTTATCCGCGTACAAAAACATTTGTAATAGGCGTTAAGGTTACATTTTAATACAATTTAAAAATAACAAATTATGAAAAAGATATTAATAATAGTTTTTACACTATCTATTGTTTCATGTACTAATTTGGATGAAACAATATATTCCTCAATACCATCTGATAAATTCTTTACCACAGAAGAAGAATTTTTAATGAGCGCAGGTCGAATTTACAGCCACCTGCTTGGATACACGCATTATTATAATATTTGGGGAACAATCACAGTTTCAACGGACGAAGCATTAAGTCCCTTCCGTCAATTCAATCAATGGGATGATGGTGGCGTTTGGCGCGATCTTCATGCGCACACATTCACTCCTTCGCACGATAATATCTATCAAACATGGAGTTTCCTGTTTACGGGTATATCATTATGTAACCAAATATTGTATGAATTTTCACAGGCAACACTCGATTTTCCCATCAAAAACAGTATGATAGCTGAAATTAAAGTGATGCGGGCATGGTTTTATTTCAATGCCATAGATCTGTTCGGAAATGTCCCGTTTACAATAGATTTTACTGATGTAAGCGTACCTTTGCAAAAATCAAGAGCCGAAATATTTGCTTTTATCGAAGATGAACTAAAAGAAAATGCAGGCCTACTGCCAAATTCTCCTTCAGAAAGTTATGGTAGGGCTACAAAACCGTTTGCTTATACAATTTTGGGAAAAATGTATCTTAATCACGAAAAATGGTTCGGCACACCCAAATGGCAGGAAACTATCAATGCCTGCGATTCTGTTATAAAGTTGGGAACGCTGCAGCTTGAAAATGATTATTTTTCCAATTTTAAAGTGGAGAACCAATCATCGAAAGAAAATATTTTTGCAATAGTGTATGATAAAGTCTATGCAAATGGAGGCGGCTGGTCGCGCTGTTTCCGTTTCCACCAACTTACACTTCATTGGGAAAGCGTAAGAACATTTGGAATTCTTGATGAAACATGGAATGGTTTCTGTACTTCAAAAAGTTTTTTTGAAACTTTTGACTTAAACAATGACTACAGAATAAACTCATGGCTTTATGGGCCTCAATACGAGTCATCGGGAGCTCCACTTCTATGGTATGGCTGGCAAGTTGATTTTACTCCCGAAGTAAATTCCCTTTTCGATATGTCTAATCCGGCTGGACATAATCAAGGCGTGCGGTTTAAAAAATATGAATACGAAAATGGACTTCAGGGAGAATGTATGAGCAACGACTATGTTGTATATCGCTATGCTGATATTTTAATGATGAAAGGAGAAGCGTTGGTGCGTCAAGGTAATGTTAGTCTTGCTCTTCCGCTGTTCAATGAAGTAAGAGGACGCACTGGATTGCCTGATTATACGGCTGCTGATTTAACGCTTGAAGAAATATATGCGGAAAGAGGACGTGAATTTGCATGGGAAGGTTCACGTCGCCAAGATATGATTCGTTTTGGGAAATGGACTGCTGCCCGCGATTTTAAAGCGCTGGAAGCAGATAATCACACCGAATTATTCCCAATACCGGTACGAGCTATGAACAGCAACGGTAATCTTAATCAAAATCCCGGTTATACCAATTAATATTGTTATTTGACAAATATTTTCCAATTTTGAACATGAGTAAACAAAAAATTTTAGTTGTTGGCAGTTCCAATACAGATATGGTTATAAAAACAGAACATTTGCCTCGACCGGGCGAAACGGTCATTGGCGGTACTTTTTTTATGAATCCCGGAGGCAAAGGAGCCAATCAGGCAGTAACGGTCGCGCGTCTTGGCGGCCAGGCTACATTTATATGTAAAACAGGAAGCGATGTTTTCGGGCATCAAGCGCATCAGCTATTTGAAGAAGAAGGAATAGATACTTCCTTTATAATGTTCGATTCAAAAAATCCTTCGGGAGTAGCCCTGATAACAGTAGATGCTAATGCTGAAAACTGTATAGTTGTTGCTTCCGGCTCTAATGCTAATCTTTTACGCGAAGATGTCGCAAAAGCAAAAGAGGCAATAGAAGATGCCGATATTATTTTAATGCAATTAGAAATACCAATGGAAACGGTAGAATTTGTGGCAAAAATAGCTAATGAAACGAACAAAAAAGTTATTTTAAATCCTGCGCCGGCACAACCGCTTTCGGCAGAATTGATAAGTAATTTATACATTATAACGCCAAATGAAACAGAAGCAGAAATGATTTCTGGAATAGCAATAACCGATGATAAATCTGCGTTTGAAGCAGCAAAAAAAATAGCGGATATGGGCGTTGATAATGTTATTATAACTATGGGCGATAGAGGTGCTTTGGCGCATAATAAAACTACAAGCAAAATAATAGATGCCTACAAAGTCAAAGCTATTGATACAACTGCCGCAGGAGATGTCTTTAATGGCGCATTGGCGGTTGCATTGGCTGAAAATAGAACTATTGTGGATGCTGTGAGATTTGCGTGTAAAACTGCCGCAATATCGGTTACTCGCGAAGGTGCACAATCATCTGTGCCTTATAGAAGTGAAGTTGATATATAATAATTAAACACATAATAAAATGAAAAAAATAATGTCATTATTTGCTTTGGTTGCTATAATTTTACTAGCACAAAGCTGTTCAAACAATACTGCGTATTCAAGTATTCCGAAAACTTATACCATTACCAAAGCCCAACTTTTGGATAAAATAAAAGGCGGTTGGGCTGGGCAAACTATAGGATGTACATACGGCGGTCCTACAGAATTCCGCTATAACGGAACGATGATTCAAGATTATATTCCAATAAATTGGCCAGATGGATATATTAAACACTGGTATGAACATACCCCCGGACTTTACGATGATATTTACATGGATCTTACTTTTGTAGATGTCTTTGAGCGTTTAGGTATAGATGCTCCTGTTGATTCGTTGGCGATGGCTTTCGCAACAGCGGGATACACGCTTTGGCATGCAAATCAATCGGCTCGCTACAACATTCTTAATGGAATTATGCCTCCTCAATCGGGGCACTGGCTTAACAATCCTCATGCGGATGATATTGACTATCAAATAGAGGCTGACTATGCCGGTATTATGTCACCCGGAATGCCTAATACAGCATCTGAAATATCTGATAAAGTCGGCCATATAATGAATTATGGCGATGGATGGTACGGCGGAGTATATGTTGGAGCAATATATACGCTGGCTTTTATTTCGGATGATATTGAATTTATTGTAACGGAAGCCTTAAAAACCATTCCCGAACAAAGTACATATTACAGATGTATGAACGATATAATAAAATGGCACAAACAATTTCCTGACGACTGGAAAAGAACATGGTTTGAATGTGAAAAAAAATGGAGTTCGGATATAGGTTGTCCAGACGGCGTTTTTGTTCCTTTCAATATAGATGCCGTCATTAATAGCGCATACATATTAATCGGTTTGCTTTATGGCGAAGGCGATTTTTATAAAACCATGGATATTGCAACTCGTTGTGGTCAGGATTCCGATTGTAATCCGGCTTCTGTAGCAGGAATTTTAGGCGTTATACTTGGTTATAGCAATATTCCGGAATACTGGATGAAAAATCTTTATGAAGTCGAAGATATGAATTTTGCTTATACAAACATATCATTAAACAAAGCATATCAAATGAGTTTTGACCAAGCAATTCAGATAATAAAAAGGGAAGGAGGAAAGATAGAAGGTGAAAATGTAACTATTGTTTGTCAACAACCGGTTCCTGTTAAATACGAAAAATCTTTTGACGGATTATATCCTGTTGAAAGCAGAGAATTTCGTAAAAGAATAACTGATGTCGGCGAATTTACTTTTGTCGGAACCGGAGTTGTTTTTAAAGGTAATGTTTCGTCCGGCAGTGGCGGCAGAAACAATAATGCGCCTGTTAGAAATGCCAATTATGTGGCAAAAGTTTCGGTAAGCATAGATGGTAAAGAAGTAGAAACGGTGAATCTTCCGGCAGATTATCGCACTCGCCGTAATGAAATATTTTGGAAATACCAGCTATCTGATCAGGCTCATACAGTGACATTCGAATGGTTAAATCCAGAAGATGGCATTTCTGTAAATTTTCGCGATGTAATTATATATTCGGACGAACCGTATTCAAATAATCATAAATCAAATAAAAATTAAAATTATGTTTATAATCGAAAATTATTCAGTAGCAATATTATTTTGCTTTATCACGATGCTCTGCTGGGGTTCGTGGGGAAATACCCAAAAGTTGGCAGGTAAAACATGGAGATATGAACTGTTTTACTGGGATTATACTGTCGGGATTTTATTATTTGCTGTTATAATGGCTTTTACGCTGGGAAGTATGGGCAGTTTGGGCAGGAACTTTATCGCCGACATCCGGCAAGTCGAAAGCAGTAATATATTAAGCGCATTTACTGGAGGGATCATATTTAATGCTTCCAATATATTATTAGCGGCATCAGTATCAATCGCCGGAATGGCTGTAGCATTTCCGTTAGGAGTTGGTTTAGCCTTAGTTTTAGGCGTATTTATAAATTATTTTAGCACGCCTAAAGGTGATCCTGTTTTATTGTTTATTGGCGTTGCTTTGATAGTAATAGCCATAATATGTAATGGAATCGCTTCCGGAAAAAATAAAAATGGAGAAACAAATAAAAATGCAAAGAAAGGAATATTGCTTGCAGCAGTGGCTGGGGTGTTAATGTCGTTTTTCTACCGTTTTGTCGCATCGTCAATGGACTTGGATAATTTTGAATATCCGGCTCGAGGTCTTGCAACTCCATACACGGCATTCTTCATTTTCTCCACAGGTATTTTTGTCAGTAATTTTCTGTTTAATACGTTTGTAATGAAAAAACCTTTTGTTGGCGAAAAAGTAACTTACAAACAATATTTTTCAGGAAATTTCAGCACTCATCTTGTTGGTATTTTTGGTGGTTGCGTTTGGGCTCTTGGCACTTTATTCAGTTATATTGCAGCAGGGAAAGCGGGAGCGCCCGTTTCGTATGCATTAGGACAGGGGGCACCCATGATAGCGGCAATATGGGGAATTTTCATCTGGAAAGAATTCGCCAAAGGCGATAAATCGGTCAATAAACTTTTAATGGTTATGTTTTTGTTCTTTATTGCAGGATTATCGCTTATTGTTTTATCAGGCGGAAATTGATTTCATAAATATGTTTTGCATTCAATAACGACGAAGCTGTCTTAAAAAGGCAACAGAATGCGTGTGCACTTAGCCCCTCTTCACCTATGTGAATAGCCCTTCTTCACCTATGTGAAGTTGAAAGTAGCGACAAGCGCACTCCATAATTTTAAACTTTCAACTAAAAAACTCCTGCTTGAATGCCGCGTAAAAGATATTTTTACGGAATGAATAGATACGGGGAGAATAGTTTTTAATATTCCCAAAGATCCTGCTCGAAGTTGAATAATTCTCCCTTGATATTTTCCGATTCCAGCATCATCTCAAAGTCATTGCGGGTGTAGGAACTTATCAGCCGGTTGTTTTGGTTGTTGGATTCCGCCACAATATAGGAATTGAAGTAACGTTTGAGGAA
>JAIROC010000130.1 GCA_031257735.1 Bacteroidales bacterium
TCTAACTTTTTATGATGATATGATTTTTAATCTCTTAAACAATATTCATCAGTATTCCAAAGAAGAGATTGACGATTTTAAAGAATTGCTGGATTTAGCAAAACGCAATGGAACAGACAAGTAGCAGAACTATTCGACAAGGAATGTGTGTCAGAAACTGGATTAATGCCAATGGATACGGCACTGTTAATGCTATAATGGGTTTCGGTAAAACTCGTATAGCAAAGATTATCAGTGACGGAGCTATTAAAAAAAATCCGAGTAAAGACATAATCGCCATAGCTCCCAATCGAATAACTACTGACAATTTGATAAAAAATCTGTCGCACCTTGTATTAAGTTACAGTGCGACAGAATTTTCAAATATTCTCAAAATGCCTTCCCGCTATGACGACTGTCAGTTTGTCATAATTGACGAAATACATAAGTTTTTTACACCGGAACGAGAAAAAATATTGGAATATTTTTCCGAAAAAGACTGTAAACGGTTAGGTTTAACCGGCTCTACTTTAAGTAGCGAGATGAAAACCAAACTCGCTCATTACGGATTTCCGGTAATTGATGTAATTACAGAAGAGGAAGCTATTAACAATGAATGGATTTCTCCTTACAGAGAATACAATTTAGCCATACCTTTTCCCGATGATTTGAAAGAAGAATATGCAAATTTTACTGAAAAAATTTCAAAATTAAGGGTAAAATACAAAGGTGTAATACAAAGTTATGTGTATAAAGGGAAACCGCTGTTTGATAATGTGGATTCTATGTTAAGAGCCTGTTTAGCAGGAATAAAAGTAGAAAGCAATTATGTAAATTACAATTTAATTTGTGATTCAATAGCGGCAAAAAAAGGATATACTTCCAAGTTAAGAGCCACAAATGCTTATACAAAAATGATAATAGACGAATGGTCGCCTTCAAGAATACATCAGGACGGTAAAACTTATAACAATCTTGTACGAGAACGTTATAATCTGATTTCCTGCAATTCTGTAAAATTAGATACAGTTGTAAACATAATCAAAAATAATGACGTTCCTACTATTGTATTTAATGACAGTACTTTATTGGCAGAAAAAATAGGCGAGGCATTAGGAAACAGAGCTATTGTGTGGCACAGCAGTCTTGAACCGAAACCGTATAAAGACCCTGACAATGAAGAATATTACTGTTTTAAACATGGTGGCATACGTTTAATAGGCAAAGATGCATTACGCAAAATTGCCACAGAGGGAATGCTGTCCGGTAAATATAAGTATCTTATTTGTGTAAAAGCTATGAATGAAGGACTTGATATACCTTTATTACAGCAGGTTATAACTACTGCCGGTGATACAAATGTAATGTCTTATGAACAGCGAATTGCACGCGGTAAAAGATTGGATAAAGACAATGAAAAAAAAGTATGTACAATTATAAACTGTTATCATCCGAATTTTATGCTTAATGATAAAACTGTTATTTCCAGAGATTATCAAAAATTAATGGAACGACAGACAGAATCAGCGCATAATATAATTTGGATTGATTCGGTTGATGAAATTATTATTTGAAATGGAAAAAATAAGAGTAGACCTTACGGGAACAGAGCTTGAAAAGTTCCAGCCGAAAATTAAAATATCCCGACGTGAACGACGTAAAGCAGAAAGAAATAAGGCAAAAATGTCTAAAAGAAAAAAAATTGTTTAAAATGGAAGAAGGAGAAAATAAAATTGAAAAAGTCGAACAGGAAATAGTTAAAGCCGAGCCTGTGTGGGAAAAACCCGCACAGGACACCGGCTTGTCTCAATTGTTCGCAAGTATTAATAATTTAGCCGAACTGACAAAGTTGGCTCAAATTATAGCCGCCTCACCTGTTCATGCCAAAATGATGAAACGCGGTGAAACAGAAGTAACTCCCGAAGTAGTAATGTCCGCTTTGATTCTCGGTAATCAGGCGGGATTATCCATAGGAGAATCTTTATTATATGGAACAGAGTTAAATAAGGATTCGATTATGAAGATAAGTATGGGTCGAACACTTGGAATACCCCCAATGATAGCTTTGAATCATATCCATAGCATTCCGAGTTCGGCAGGAACAACTACAGCTGTTGATTATCATATAGTTAATAGCTTAATGCTTAAAGCGGGAGTACAGAGAGAAATTCTGGAAGATTATAAACCAATTTCTTTGTTTCGTATGATGAATGGCGGCACAATTGTAGAATATGATGAAAGCAAGTTTTTTGTTTACATCGAAGGTATGCAACCGTCTGAAATTAAAGAATTAAGAAAGAACGGAAGAGAGCCTGTTACTTTTTATAAAACTACATTCAGAACAACTATTAAGTTCACAAGAGGCAGAAATACAGGTATATTCAGTTATACTACGCAGGATGCTATCGAAGCTGAATTAATGGCGGGTATAAAAAATAATGGTGAAACAGTTAAAGGTAAGAACAATTGGAACTTGCATCCAAAAACCATGTTAAGAAAACAGGTTGTAAGTCTTTCAAAAGAAATAATTGCCGATATTCTGTTTGGTACTGTTACCACTGTCGAAATGGGATACGATACTCCTTATGATGTTGAATAATAAAAATTTAAATATATGGTATTCCAATCATTTAAAAAAGGTCGCGCAGTAAAGAATAAGGAAATCGGAAACGGTTCTGTTACAACTTCTGCTACTTATGGCAGAATTATATTATCTGATAATGCAGTAAAACTATTACAGCTTACTGAAGGCGACAAGATTAAAATTGTTTATACTGATGATATTAAGGACTTCAATCATAAGTTTGTAATATTCAAAGCAAATAATGATGATGATGCCTTAGTTTTAAAATTTCAGTTTTCAAAAAAGAACATAAGGAATGGAGCTGTGGTTTTCAATACGGTAGCATGGATTAATTTGTTAGAAATAACTAATGTCCATGCTATCTATGAAAACTACAACGAGGGTGTTTTAGCCGGATTAATAAAACTTGCTAAAAAAGTAAAGCTATTTACACCCAATTATCTGGTTAGATGGTTTATAGGCGATAAAGTAAAAGTTGATATAAGCGATAAACTAAAAATCGACGGTTATTGGCTGACAACGCCTAAAAC